>NZ_JAWPOH010000040.1:0-35838 GCF_037671525.1 Methylobacter svalbardensis | reverse complement strand
TAGCATCAAAGCAGGACTCAATCAATTCGAGGACTTTGGGTTCGTCGGATAGTTGATTTAAGGCAGCGTTCAGCAGTTTGCGCTGGTGATGATCTAATTCACGGATTGCAGTAATTAATTGAAAAAACTCGGCGTTTTTCATGATGATCTCCAATTGAAAACCTACATGGCTTATTTTATGAAAAAGAAATAAAAAATTCCATAGTTAACGATGACATAGCCTTTTTAATTGATCACGAATACCCAGAAGGTGCGGGTCAAGAAGAGGGTCTAGTCCAGCGGTTGCGATAGTCAGGCGTACTATGGTTTTACACAGCAGGTCTTCTTTTTCTTTGTAAGAAACCTCTGATTGTTCCTGTTCATCAAGCAGATTTAAATATTTCTTTTTCCATTTATCCTGTTCGGCTGTCTTGTTAAAAAAATTCACGATAGACCTTGTCAATGATTAAGCGGTTGCTATTTTGTGCAAGCGGCGACCTGCAAGCCACCGCATTTAGGTATAGTTTGTTCAAGTTATCAAATGGTTATAAGAATGTAATCTGTTGGGATAAGGCACAATTATTTTGTAGCACCTTCCTGTTTAATCAGTTGATCGACCACTTCAAGCATTTTTTCATGAGAACCGGCAATAGGACCATTGGTCTTGTATTTGCCGTTAATAATGAGGGCAGGAACGCCGGTTACGCCGTAACGACCGGCCATTGTGGTTGCCTGGCGCATTTTGGCGTCGACTAGAAATGAATTGTAAGTGTCATGGAATTCATTTTCATTAACGCCATGCGCAACAAAAAATTTAGCCAGCTGATCTTCGGTCTCAAGGTTTTGTTTTTTGTTTTGGATGGCGTCGAAAAAGTCGGCATGAATTTTATCGGCTACGCTCAGCGCTTCAGCCGTAAAATAAGCTTTGGCATGCTTGCCCCAAAGGTCGCTAAACACAGCGGGTTGACGGATAAACTCAACATTTTTAGGCAAGCTTTTTACCCATTTTTCCAGTAGTGGTTCAAGGCTGTAGCAATGCGGGCAGCCGTACCAAAAGAACTCAATGATTTCAATTTTATCGGGATTATGGGTGGGTTGTGCCGGCGACAAGGTTTCATAACCAACCGACTCGGCTTTTAACAAGGTTGAACAGGAAAACAATAAGATTAATAAACTGGTTTGGGCGATTTTTATAAGCATAGCTAATGTTCTCTATAGGTTTTGCAGGTCGGTTTTGCATTGGAGACTGGAACGTAACAAACCTGCGGAGTTTTGGTATTATTTGGATGAGGTTTATTTCATCATCGATATACGATAAGAAACGGCTTTTATTTCCTCATCGGTCATTTTTTTAGCAATCATGTGCATGATATTTTCCGGATTATTGCTGCGAGAACCGGATTTAAAGTCAGTGAGCGCTTTAATTAAATAGTCGGCGTGTTGCGATTTTAGTGCCGGAAATGAAGCCGGTTTGTTGCCTTCGCCAAAAGGACCGTGACAGGCGATGCAGGCCGAGACTTCTCTGGTCAGATCGCCGTTGCGGTACAGATCGCTGCCTTGGGCAATGAGCGTCTGAATATCTTTGCTAGCGGCCGGTTTTTCGTCTTCATCGTCAGCGTCCAGGACAGGCAAGGTATTTTCAGAAATCTTTTGTGTGGCGTAGTATGCGGAAATATCGGCTATATCTTCATCGGTTAATGATTGCGCCAACGCAGACATCATTGGGTCATTGCGGCTGCCGTCTTTAAATGCATGCAACTGCTGCTTCAGATAAGATCCGTGTTGCTGTGCCAGCTTGGGAAATGTTGAAACTAGGCTGTTGCCGTTGTCGCCGTGACAACTGGTGCAGGAGGCTGTTTTTTGTTTTCCTGCGTTAATATTGCCTTGTGCATGTAAAATACCGGTAGCACTGGTCAACGCCAGAGAAATTGAAAGTATCTGCCATTTTTTCTTCATCAAATTCCCCTTCGGAATGGTTAATCAGTTTTACGTAGGAGCAGGCATTGTGCCTGCTATTACAGTTTTAAATTTTACTCTAAATAGTAATTCTAAGCGAGACAACGATGAATCCAGTTTATCATCAAGCAAAATTTATTAACAGTTCGCCACATCTCCGTGACACGCCCGAGGATCAGGGCATGGAAGTCGCGTTTGCCGGACGTTCTAATGCGGGTAAATCGAGCGCGATTAATACCTTAACCCGGCAAAACGGATTGGCCCGGATCAGTAAAACACCGGGCAGAACCCAGATGCTCAATTTTTTTGAAATTAATGAGCGACAACGGTTTGTCGATTTGCCCGGTTACGGCTATGCTAAAGTGCCTTTAGCGGTGAAAAAACAATGGCATGAGTTGATGGAAACGTATTTAACCAGTCGCAAATCATTATGCGGCATAATTCTGGTGATGGATGTCCGTCATCCGTTAACCGAATTCGACTGGCAGATGATAGAGTGGTGCGAACACACCGGGTTGCCGCTACATATATTGTTAACCAAGGCGGATAAGTTGAATTACGGCGCGGCTAAAAATACCTTGTTGCAGATACAAAAGGAGCTAAGGGATGCGAATTTCCCTTTGACGATACAGCTGTTTTCCTCTTTGAAAAAAACCGGTGTTGATGAGGTGCATGCAGCGCTTGATCAATTGTTTACTCCGAAGGAATCAGAGCAGAATGTCGACACCTTCCTGAGCGAGCAATAATTCGCAGCGGCTTTTCGGATTATTTTGCAATAAGTTTTGATAAATGACATCAAGACTTTCATCGTTACGGGTAGGTTCATGGTGAGTAAAAAATAGTTTTTTTGCGTTAGCGGCGATAGCCAGTTTTATCCCCGAATCATAAGTGCCATGCCCCCAACCTTGTTTGGAAAGATATTCCTCGTTGGTATAGGATGAGTCGACAATCAACGCATCGACATCTTTCATGGCCAGGACCACTTCGTCCCATTTGGCATCGACAAAAGACTGGAATTCGGTATATTCATCATCTTCCGGATCATAGATGTTGATCTGTGGTTCGTAATCGCCGGTAAAAAAAAGTGACTGCCCGTCGCAGTCGATTCGATAGCCGAAATTTAGTACCGGGTGACTGAGTATAATCGGGGTGATAGTGGCGGTGCCAACCTTGACCGGTACCCCCGGCTTGACTGTAGCGTATTCAATCCGTGCATTTAACTGCGCTTCCCGTATCGGAAAGAAACTGTATTGCAACTGTACAGAAAGCGCCCTGTTGATAGTTTCATTGGTTACCGGATCAATTCCGCCGTAGATTGTAATCTGGTTGTTCGGAATAAAAATGGGAATAAAGAAAGGTAGTCCCTGTATGTGGTCCCAATGGGTGTGGGTAATGAAGATATGCGCCTGAATCGGCATTTCTTTGAGCAGATTTTGTGCGAGTGCGTGTATGCCGGTACCGGCATCAAGAATGATCAAATCATTGTCATCGGTTCTGATTTCTATGCAGGTGGTATTGCCGCCATATTTAAGCGTAGTGGGTCCCGGTGTTGGTATGGATCCTCTAACGCCCCAGAATTTAAATTTCATTGTTTACCCTTCGACTGAATGGATGCAGGAACACAAACCGAGCACTACAAATTAATAAAGGATTGCGCTTCTGTTTTGACGACTGCTAAGTCCCCTAATGCCTCGCACATGGCGGAGAGCGACAAGCCAAAGCGGGTGCTAATGGCTTCGGGAAAGTCCTCTATCAGCGGGTTTCCGCCATTGCCGAACTGCATCTGTTTACTGACTTGATTAGCGGCAAAAACGCAGTCCCTTAAGACATTTTGGCTAGGGTCGAGATTATGATGATGAGCGATGGCATCAATTAAGGCATCAGACAGCTCCCATTTCTCGGCCAGCATTTTACCGACCTGTGTATGACTCAAACCGATAAATTCGAGTTCGGTCTGATGCAACGGCAGTTGTTGTTCTTTGCTCTTTTCCAAGGCGAGTTTAAATTCAGCAGGCATAAACTCGGCGAATACCACTTTTCCAAAGTCATGCAGTAAGCCAGCAACAAAACAATCGCTGCATTGTGAGGCAGATAGACCTAGTCGCTCAGCCAGTGTTTTACTGATTGCGGCGGTGGTTAAAGAATGCAGCAGGAAATCGGAGGTATTGAAATTGGCCTTGTTGGTGGGATTTAGCATACCCATTGCGGCAACACCTAATGCTATGTTCTTTATGGTATTCATGCCGATATATACGACCGCTTTTTGGACGGAGGTTATTTTTTGCGGCAAGCCGTAGAAAGATGAATTAATCGCCTTAAGAACTTTAACGGTCATGACCGGATCGCATTCTATAACGCGAACAATATCTTTTGCCGAAGCATTGATATCCGACGTTAATTGCACTACCTGTTGGACGCTTTTAGGAAAAGCGGGTATTTTTTCAACGAGGACGATGAGTTTTTCATTTATTGAGTTTGGCATTGTGTGTCGTTAAGCAATAATCGGCAAAAAGAGTATAGCATTTGTAGTGGCTTCTAATGGGCTTCGTCCCAATTATTACCAGCGCCTATATCGACAATCAGCGGCACATCAAGATCGGCGGCCGCACACATCAGGGTTCTGATCATCGCAGTGCAGTCGTCTACCTGCTCTGCTGCAATCTCAAATACCAGCTCGTCATGCACTTGCATAATCATTTTGGCATCCGGTTTATCCCGATACAACCACTCATCGGCGGCAATCATCGCGCGTTTAATGATGTCGGCCGCAGTTCCCTGCATCGGCGCGTTGATAGCGGTGCGCTCGGCGTATTGGCGGCGCGCCGCGTTGCGTGAATTTATTTCCGGCAAATACAGTCGTCTGCCGAATAGTGTTTCAACGTAGCCTTGCTCGCGGGCTTGTTCCCTGATGCTGTCCATATAGTTTTTGACACCGGGATAACGGGTAAAATACAAATCGATATAAGATTGGGCTTGGCTACGCGACAAGCCTAATTGTTGTGCCAGACCAAAGGCCGACATGCCGTAAATCAGCCCAAAATTAATGGCCTTGGCTGAGCGCCGCAAATCGGTGGTGACGTGTTCGGGAGCTACGCCAAATACTTCAGCCGCTGTGGCCCTGTGTACGTCCTGTCCTTCGGTAAAAGCAGTCAACAAGCCTGAATCAGCCGATAAATGCGCCATGATGCGCAACTCAATTTGAGAATAATCGGCGGCGACTATTTTTCTGCCTTCGGGAGCGATAAACGCCTGTCTGATTTTGCGCCCTTCTTCACTGCGTATCGGAATGTTTTGCAAATTGGGATCGGAGGAGGACAGCCTGCCTGTTGCGGCTACCGCCTGATGGTACGAGGTATGAATACGCCCCGTTTGTCCGTCAAGCTGTTGTGGCAGCTTGTCGGTATAAGTCGATTTCAGTTTGCTTAAACTGCGGTACTCCAAAATCAGCTTGGGCAGCGGGTAATCGAGTGCCAATTCCTGCAATACCGACTCTTCTGTTGAGGGCTGGCCTTTTGGGGTTTTCTTTAATACCGGCAGTTTTTGCTGATCGTAAAGTATTTCCTGGATCTGCTTGGGCGAACCCAGATTAAAGGTCTGTCCTGCCAAATCGTGAGCATATTGCTCAAGGGAGATGATCTGACTGGAAAGTTCAAGACTTTGCTGCGCGAGCATCGCGGTGTCGATCAATACGCCATTGTTTTCAATGCGCGCCAGCACGCTGATTAGAGGGACTTCCATTTCCGTATACAGCTTTTGCAATTCTGGATATTGTGCCAGTTTTGCCATCAGCAGTTGATGCAGTCGCAAGGTAATGTCGGCATCTTCTGCGGCGTAAGGGGCGGCTTGCTCTATCGGCACTTCCTGAAAGCCGATTTGTTTGACGCCTTTACCGGCCACATCTTCGTAATGGATGGTTTCAACGCCCAGATAGTGTTTAGCCAGATCATCCATATTGTGTTTGGTTGCGGTGCTGTTTAACACATAAGATTCCAGCATGGTGTCGTGGCTAATGCCGCGCAAGGCGATGCCGTGATTAGCCAATACATGCATATCGTATTTCAGGTTTTGCCCGAGTTTGGCTTTACGCGGATTTTCCAGCAGAGGCCGGAGTTTTTCCAGTATTTCAGACCGATCCAGTTGCTCAGGTACGCCGGGATAGTCATGAGTTAACGGCACATAGGCGGCAAAGCCTGGCGTCACCGCAAACGATATGCCGACTATCTGCGCCTTACTGTAATCGAGGCTGGTGGTTTCGGTGTCGAAGGCAAATAATTCGGCTTTTTCCAGTTGAACCAGCCACTCATTAAAGCGCTGTTCGGTTAATACCGTCTCATAACTGGATTCAATGTGCGCCGGTTTATCATCAATTTGAGCGGTTGCCGTTTCAATGGAGCTTGTCCTGGGCGTAGCCGGAGGATTATCCAGCATTTTTAACCACGACGAAAAGCCCAGATCAGCCAATAAGTTTTTCAGTTCCGCCTTGTCCATCGGTTGCTGCTTCAGGTCTTCGATGCTGTAGGGCAAATCCAGGTCGCACTTAATGGTGGTCAGTTGTTTGGATAACGGCAGCTGATCCAAACTGGCGCGCAGGTTTTCGCCGATTTTTCCGGTGATTTCATCGGCGTGGGCGACCAGATTTTCCAAGGTCTGATAGTGCGCCAGCCATTTTGCCGCCGTTTTAGGGCCGACTTTGGGTACGCCGGGGATATTGTCGACGGTGTCGCCGATCAAGGCTAGATAATCGATAATCTGCTCCGGTTTGACGCCGAATTTGTCGAAAACCCCCTGAATATCCATGCGGGTATTGGACATGGTGTTTTCCAGAATAATGTGCTCGGTAACCAGCTGCGCCATATCCTTGTCACCGGTAGAAATAATGACGTCTAGGCCTTGTTGTTCGGCGTGTTGAGCTAAAGCTCCCAGCACATCGTCGGCTTCCACGCCGGGTTCGATGATTAACGGCAAACCCATAGCCCGAATCAGCTTGTGTAGCGGGGCAATCTGTACCCGCAAATCATCAGGCATGGGCGGCCGATGGGCTTTGTACTGGTCATAAAGCTCATTGCGAAAGGTTTTACCCGGCGCATCAAAGACCACGGTGATGTAGTCGCTGTGATAGTCGGCGATCAGTTTACGCAACATACTGGTTACGCCGTGAATTGCGTTGGTGGGTTCGCCATTCGCGTTGGTCAGCGGCGGAATGGCATGATAAGCACGAAATAAAAAAGAGGAGCCGTCAACCAGAATCAGGCGCTCCCTTCGGCTAGGCTCAGGAATGGTTTGTGTTTGTTGAGGCATAGGAATTTGGGTTAAAGGTGCAAGTTTAAAGAGACAAGGCTGCGGGCGCGAACTTATTCGCGTTGTTGACTAGGCGCGAATAAATTTGCGCCCACAGAAGCAACAATTGCCCCAGCGTCAGGTTTTCCGCTTAACATCCGCGATATTAGGCAATTGATTTATTTTATTAAGCACTTGGCTTAACTGATCGGTATTTTCAATCTGAATGGTCAAATTGAGTCGCGCTGAAAAATCGGGATGGGTATCCAGTGCGGCATTGGAAATATGGATTTTAGTCTGAGCCAAAATCTGGGCAACATCATTCAGCAAATTATGGGAGTTAAATGCATCAATAACAATGGGGACAGCATAGCTGGCCTTTTTTGTGCCCCAGCTCACCGAAATAAGCTGAGCCTGCTTTTCGGGGTCAAGGTGCAAGATGTTTTCGCAATCTTTGCGGTGGATGGTAATGCCTTTTTTATGGGAAATATAGCCGATAATGTCATTCCCCTGAACCGGCGAGCAGCAGTGAGCAAAAGAAGTTAGAACATTATCAATACCGGTTACAGAAATGACTGATTTAGCCTCGGGCTTTTTACGCTGAACGGGGACCGGAGCTTCCAATTCAGGTACCTTAAAAAACGCCGCAAGCTGACGGCTATTAATATCGCTACGGCCAATCGCTTCAAGCAATCTATCGGTATCCGGCTGATGAAAATGTTTAGCCAGCTCCGTCAAGTTGAGCGCTTTTAAGCCCAGACGCTGGCTTTCCTTATCCAGAATAGTTTTGCCTGTGGCGATATTTTGGGCTTGTTGCTGATTTTTAAACCAGCTTTTGACTTTACTGATCGCCGCCGATGTCTTTAAATAGCCCAGATTGGGATTGATCCAATTGTGATTGGGGCCGCCGTCTTTTGCCGTTAAGATCTTTACCTGCTCGCCGGATTTTAAGGTATAAGTCAGCGGCACAATACGCCCATTGATTTTTGCCCCCCGGCAACGGTGACCAATCTCGGTATGGATTGCATAGGCAAAATCCAGCGGCGTAGAGCCTTTAACCAGATCGATTAATTTACCGGCCGGCGTTAACACGTAGACGCGATCATTAAATAGTTCGCTGCGAAAACTCTCGGACAGTGTTTCATCGCTGCCTTCCTTCCTGCTATGCTCAGGACTGGTGGTTTCTTCCAGTAATTTACGCAACGAGGCGATATTTTTTTCTATTGCAGAGTCATGCTTGCCGCCTTCTTTGTAAGACCAGTGCGCGGCAACGCCGAGTTCGGCAAAGTCATGCATTTGTTGGGTGCGGATTTGTACCTCGATACGATTGCCATCGGGATCGATAATGACGGTATGCAAAGACTGATAACCGTTCTCTTTGGGATTGGCGATGTAATCGTCAAATTCCTTGGGAATAGTTTGCCACAGGCTATGCACGATACCTAACGTGGCATAACAAGCGGTCAGGTTGTTGACAATCACGCGCACCGCTAACAGGTCATAAAGTTCGTCTATGTCCAAGTGCTTGCGGCACATTTTTTTCCAGATGCTGTAAATATGCTTGGGGCGACCGTAAATATCGGCAGAAAGCGACTCCTCGGCGAGTTTTTTCTGTAGCAGAGCAATAAACTTATTAATACAGTTTTCCCGCTGTATACGGTTATCGGTTAGCGACTTGGCGATACGGAGATAGGATTGGGGCTTCAGATAGCGAAAAGCCATGTCCTCCAGCTCCCATTTTAACTGATGAATACCCATACGGTTGGCAATCGGCGCATAAATATCCAGCGTTTCCTGGGCAATAAAACGTCTGAGCTCATAAGATTCTCTGGGTAAAACCTTAAGTCGTTGAATCCGGTAAGCCAGCTTTATCAGCACGGCGCGGACATCCTGAGTCATGGACAGCAGCATTCGGCGCAAGGTTTCCGTTTGGCTCGGTTGATCCGTCATTTCCAGAGAATAAACGGTTAACTTATTCAGCCAGTTAACATCATTAACCAGCGTTGCAACCGTTTCGCCAAACTGTTCTTTAATGTTAGGCTTTGGATTTAAATGGGCTAAGCGTGGATCGCTTAAGATCGCGGCGAGGATGGTTTTCAGGTCGACATTAAAGTCCATCAAAATGGTCGCCACCTCAACTCCCTTGGGGCGGAAATAATGGGGATCTTCAGGGATTTTGGCGATAATCGCGAGCGCCCGATTGATTTGTTCGGTATCGGAAGCAGAAAATCCGTTAAAAAGTTGTTTATTGGGCTCGGTGTTTTTTTGCATCAAACGATAGTCAATAATTTGAAAACTTGGCGGTTATGATAGGTCAATGCCGGATAGTCTAACAAGCAATCATTGCCTGCAGGGGGCAGATATTGGCTCCCACATTACTCTATTGCACGCCATTCGGCATTATGCAATATCTGCATTGCCTACACGGATGTAGGTAAGGGGTGAGGAGCGGAAGCTTTCACCACATCCCTGTGGATGATGTAGGCAAGGGGCAGATTGACGGAACACATTGCTAAATATATATTTTAACTTGTTGAAATACAATTAAATAAAGTGAAGATATTGATGGTTGTTGACGGCAATTCTATGTCTGCGTCAACGGTGACAGTTGGCCAATATAAAGTGATTTTTGACGGGCGTAATAGGTATGAATCGGACAGGGTTAAACGTAGCGGATTGGCCTATTATGCGACAGGGCAATAAATTAAGTTGTATTCGCGCAGCAAACGTCTAAACTTAGGGGCGAATAGTTGATAATTACTTGGCTATCTCTAAAAAACTATTCATAAAGCTATAATTACTCACAACAGGAAAATAAAAAATGAAAAGATTATTAGTCGTATTATTGGTCGCTTTTTGCTCATTTAATGTCATTGCCTCGCCTGTAAACATCAATACCGCTGATGCAAAAACTATAGGGGAATCCCTGTCGGGCATAGGCATTAAAAAAGCCGAAGCCATTGTTAAGTACAGGGAAGAAAAAGGCCCTTTCGTAGCAGTGGAAGACTTGGTTAATGTTGCCGGGATCGGTGAGAAATCCCTAGAAAAAATCAAAAACGATGTCTTGTTAAGTGATGCCGTAATCGTGGATAAAAAAGCCAAGTAGATTATTGGTAGGTATTTCAAGAAACCGGCAGTTTCTCAGGGGACTGCCGGTTTTTTGTTGTGTAGTTCGGTATTTGGGTAATGGGTTGATTTTGTAGTTTTATATTCTTAACCGCGTGACATCTTATCAAGAAATCGTTCTCTTGCATGACTGCATAATGCTAAGGATGTATCTTTATGCATTTAACGAAATACCATTCCCAGCTCCTTATATCCACAAATAATTCTTATAGCTAATAACTTATTAATTAAGGCTGACAGACGGTTGGCCTGGATGGGGACCTTACTGATCCACTCATCGCGTAGCCGCTAATTTTTCCTGCTAGCAAAAAGCAGGAGCCCGCCGCCAGCTATTATCGCCCCTACACCAGCCCAGACCGGCACATAAACTGTCTGCGTGTCTTTAACCGTTAATTCCAACGGACCTAACTTGGCTTCCTGAGTTTCCTTGGTATAGCTGAAACGATCATAAACCAACCCTAATACCCCGGCTACGATCAGCATAATTGCCACAATCTTGACTGTGTTCACTTAGTCTCTCCATAAGTTTTAAATTTTCACTGCTGCAACCTAGCAATGTAGCGTAAAGACAAGCCCGGAAACCGTTATTGCGAAGTCTGAATGCGGGTTTCCAGGATGCCTGAACCGATCAGCTCCGGCTGATAACACGTTGCATAAGCTTATTCCAGTGTCTTTACACGACATTTCTGCCTTGAATGACACGTAGCACGATTATGATAATCGCGATAACCAACAAAATGTGAATGAACCCGCCCAATGTGTATGAGGAGACCAAACCCAGTATCCAAAGGATGACTAGGATAATTGCGAGAGTTTCTAACATTTGTGCTTCTCCGTAAGAGGCCGTCAATTGACGGCGATATAAACCACAGATAAACATACGAATCGTATTGCCGAAAGTCAAAGCGATGCTAACCCCTAAACGGCGAGACCATGTTCATCACCTGTTAAAAAAGGTAATCAAGAGCATCAGATACCGGTCAGTTTGTCTGGACTCGGTTGTACAGCCCAACAGTACCCTTTTCTAGTCGTCTTTGTTAATGGCATCCTTGATATCTTCCTTGAGATCACCAAAGCCCTTCTGCACCTTGCCGACGTTCTTTTGGACATTGCCTTCTACTTCCATACCCTCATCGTCCAGTATCACGCCGGTGGCTTCCTTGACTTTGCCTTTGACTTCTTCGACTTTGCCTTTTACTTGATCTTTGTTCATCAATGTCTCCTGATAATTAATTTTGTTATGATTAGAGCAAGAAAATGATTTCCCATCGCTCGAATAGCACATTACAAGTAAAGCTGGACACAGTCGGTGCGGCACCGCACATAAAAACGCCGCCGGAGATCGATCATGCCTAGCGTGAAACGATATTGCAGTTTTCGTCGGAGAGGATTATTTTCACGCGACGATTCAATTGACGACTAGCCGCTGTGTCGTTGTCGACAACCGACAACGACACAGCATAACCGCATATTCGAGTGCTGATTTTAATTAATGTATTGGTTGGGTAATGAGAAGTTACCGTTTCACCTCGTTTCCACGCGCTGCGTGGGAACGAGGTGAAAATAATTGCCGATGCAGAAAAAACCGAAATTACCTCCCCACAATCATGATACCGAGGTGAAGCATGAAAAAAATGTCCGAAATAAGCGATTCATTCCTGGCCGGTTTGGAAGGCCTATTACTGCGTTTCCCCAAGGTACTGGTGTTTCTGGTCTGTGTAGCCTGTGGTTTTAGCTTGTATTACACTGCGCGGAACCTTGGCATTAACACCGATACCACCAAAATATTATCCAAAGAACTACCTTTCCTGCAGGATCGTAGTCGCTTCCTTCAGGCTTTTCCGCAAGATGATGCGGCGATTCTAGTCGTCGTCGATGGCGCAACGCCGGAAAGGGCAACGCAGGCATTGGCTTACCTTGGCGAACACTTCAGGCAAGACAAGGAAGAGATTGAAGCGGTTTATATTCCGGGCGAAGGCGAATTTTTCGACCGCCATGGCCTGCTTTATCTCGACCTTGACGAATTGAATGCGCTGGCCGCTAAATTGGTGGAGGCGCAGCCTTTTATCGGTAGCTTATCCAAAGACAACAGCCTGAAAAGCCTGTTATCGATAATAGGGCTTGCTATCACCAGCGCAGACCAAGACCTTCCGGTCAATTTGAAACCCTTGCTGGACAGCATTCAGGCCGTCATCAGGGGATTGCTGGACGGCACAGACAGATCGCTTTCATGGCAGCAGTTGATGTTCGGCGATGACCAGGATTTACTGACGACGACCCAACGCTTCATCCTGCTTAATCCTGTACTCGATTTCAATGCACTGGTGCCCGCCGAAAAAGCCTTGCAGAGCGTGCGGGCTATTGTCGATAACGCTAAACGAGCGTTTCCCGACGTTAGCATAAGACTGACCGGCGAAGTCGTGCTGGAACATGACGAATTGGAAAGCGTTCAGCGTAGCGCCCAAATGGCCTCGTTGTTCTCGATGATTCTGGTCTGTACGGCATTACTGATCGGCCTGCGTTCATTGAAACTGGTACTGATTACCTTTACCGTGCTGCTGGTCGGCTTAATATTGACTGCCGGTTTTGCGACGCTGGCAATTGGTCATCTCAATCTTATTTCGGTTTCGTTCGCGGTACTTTATATCGGTATCGGCGTCGATTATTCGATACAGATTAGCCTGCGTTACCAGGAATTGCTCCAGCAAAATGTCCCACAACAGCAAGCGCTGATGCAGGCGGTACGTAAAGTCAGGCCTTCGATTGGTCTGTGTGCTGTCACCACGGCGATAGGTTTTTTTTCATTCATCCCGACCGCCTACACCGGCGTTTCCGAGCTAGGCGTGATTGCCGGAGGCGGGATGCTGATTGCGTTCATTATTTCTGTGACGGTTTTACCCGCGCTGTTACAGCTGTTCCCGTTAAAACCGAAGGTCAAAGATTTCCGCAATACTTTTCCCGACTGGATTTACGATTTTCCGATACGGCACGGGGCACTTATCAAATGGACGGCACTCGGCTTAACCTTGGCCGGGTTAGGTTTGTTGACGCAAGTCCGGTTCGACTTTAACCCGCTCAATTTACGCGATCCTGCCAGCGAATCTGTCGCGACTTTCAAGGAATTACTGAAAACCAAAACCACCTCACCGATGACGCTGACAATATTGGCGGCAAACGAAGCGGAAGCCCGGACTCAGGCGCAACAACTGCAACGGTTGCCGTCAGTAGAAAATGCACTGACCATTTTCGATTTCATTCCCGAACATCAGACGCAAAAACTCGATCTTATTCAAGAACTGGCTTTAGTGATGGGTCTGCGTTCCGAGGTATTTCCACCGTTACAACAAGACAGCGCCGAAAACCACCGGACGGCGCTGACGACCTTTAAACGGGACGTCGAGAAAAGCCTAAAAGACCAACCGGACAGCCACCTCGCGGCCAGCATGCAATCGCTTGATGAACTGCTGCAACGGCTATTGACTGAACTGGAAGCGAAATCCAGGCCGGAACAGAGCGCATTGCTCGATCGGTTACAGCAAAATTTATTGGGTACCCTGCCGGACACCATGAACAAACTGATGCAAGGGCTCAATGCCGATGTGGTGACGCTGGAGCGATTGCCGCAAGATTTGTCCGAACGCTGGCTCAGCAAAGGCGGCATTTATCGGGTTCAGGTATTTCCAAGCAAAAACCTGGACGATCACCAAAACCTAAAGGAATTCATTGCCGAAGTCAGACAAATAGCGCCGAATGCGACCGATTTGCCGGTCATTTACCTGGAATCCGGAAACGCCGTAGTCAAGGCGTTTCAGCAGGCTCTGATGGGTGCATTCGTAGCTATCACATTGGTTTTGTTACTGGCGACTCGAAGCATCAAAGACACTTTTCTTATCTTGTTGCCTTTATCGATGACCGCCATACTGACCGGCGCGGCAACCGTCGTGTTGAATACCCCGTTCAACTTTGCCAACATTATCGTGATACCGCTGCTGTTCGGTCTCGGCGTTGACAGCGGTATTTATATCATGAACCGGTTGCGCAACATGCCCGATCAAACGCACAGCGTATTGCAGACCAGCACCGCAAGGGGGGTCATTTTCAGCAGCCTGACCACGCTGTGCAGTCTGGTCAGCATGGCATTTACGCCGCATCTAGGTTTGGCAAGCATGGGCTTGTTGCTGTCTATCGGCTTGGTGTTGATTGTAGTTTGTACGATGTTGGTACTGCCAGCTGTGCTGACCAGACCCATAGTTGATCGCCAAAAATAAATAGCCCAAAACAACTTAGTGAAGCAGCAGTAATTTAGATCGTTGCTTACTTGTTATTGGTAAATATTTGGGCACAGCTAGCTATCGACGAAAAGTACGATCAGCGTATGATGTTAATTTTTGTCTTTGCCCACTTTTTATTGCAATGGTGAACCTTATGAATTCAAAAAAAATAGACTTAACAGAGGCTGATTTGTCCAAAGCCTGTAACTACATTGCCAAACAGTTTGCAGCGCATAGCTGGTGGCCATCCGAACAACCGGGCGAAGCAAAGCGGGAATTTGATTTAATGAAAGGCAGCGCAACCGCTTTGAATGTATGGTGCGAGCGATGGCTGGATGCCGGGCAATGTAAAAAAATGGAAAAAGAGCTTCGATCCTAGTCGGGTAGGGTGGGCAATAGCTTTTTGTTGCCCGACATTGCTACTCGCACTTTGCGAAACATGCGGTGCAATACGGCTAACGCCTATTGCACCCTACGGATTGTGCCTTACCGCGTTGAAAGCGATGCAGGTCACCAATAACACCGGCGAGTTCCTGCGCGTTCCCGGCCTTGCCGTGGAGGATTGGTCAACATCGTCTTGAATCTTGCTTAGCAAGAGGTCTTGGTTTTCGATATTGAAAGCGGACATGGGCAAATCCGAATTCCGATGCTCTATTGAAGCTTGGGAATGTCGGGCATAAACAGCATGCTCGATCTACAGGACTGATTAACTGGCACTTTGCGAAACATGCGGTGCAATACGGCTAACGCCTACTGCACCTTACGGATTGCGCCTTACCGCGTTCAGCTGCGATTTAAAACTTGAGCAAATTGCAGTGCCTTTGCTCAGAGAAGCGATTGCTTATTGCGAGAAAGTGAGCGATTTTGTTTCGCGTGAGGTTTTTGCCCATATTCTGGAGTCCGAAGAAGAGCATATCGATTGGCTGGAAACCCAGCTGGAATTGATTGAGAAAGTGGGGTTGGAAAATTATTTGCAATCGCAAATGTAAAGTTAGTTAGGTCGAGCAACAGCTTTTTGTTGCCCGACATTTCTGCTATGCCGTGTATGAGATGAATTCGTTATGATCTTGAGTCAGAAGTTGAATCAGTTTTGGGTGGACAAATAGCTTCTCTTTTCCAGCCTGAATTTCATATAGCACACCAATATCAGATAGTTGCTTAAGGTAGACCGAAGCAGTTTGCCGCTTGGCAATATCTTGTTGCACCAAGTTTTGTATTCGGCAATAAGGCTGCTCAAAAATCACTTGTATCAGCTCATGACTATAAATTTGGGGTAGTTGGCTGCGAACATATTCCTTTGTTTGCTCAACCAATTCCCGCACCGCTTCAATTTTTCGGGTGGTCCAGCCAGCACTCGTTTCTACTGTCTTAAGCATGAAAATTATCCAGTCTTGCCAGTTCCGGTTCCTGGTAACCCCGAGTAGCAGGCGATAGTAGTCCTGTTTATTTTGGACGATATAACGGCTTAAGTAGAGGATGGGCAGGCTGAGGTGTTCTTGCTCAATGAGAAACAGAATATTGAGAACACGCCCAGTGCGGCCATTACCATCAGTAAAGGGATGAATGGCCTCAAACTGATAATGGGCAATCGCCATTTTTATCAACGGATCGATATCGTCATCCGTATGTAAAAAAGCTTCCCAGTTGCCTAGCAGTGTGCGGATTACCTGTTCGCCCACCGGTGGCGTATAGATTACATCCCCGGAAGCTTGATTGCATAGCGTGGTTCCAGGGACTTTGCGGACATCCATTTGTACCGATTTAATGGTGCTGCAAATTTCCATAGCCGTATTGGTACATAACGGCCTACGTTTCAGCTCTTCAAAACCCTGGCGCAGAGCTGTTCGATAGCGTAACGCTTCTTTAGTCATGGGGTCAGCCTGACTGTCTTCTTGTGCGTATTGGAAAAGTTTATCGGTGGTGGTGACGATGTTCTCGATTTCAGAACTGCCTTGGGCTTCCAGCAGGGGCAGTAAATTAATCAACAACCCTTGGTTGGGTAGCAATTCACCGGCTTTTTTTAGCTCTGCTAATGCCGCCCGCGCAGGAATACAGGCTTTTAGAACCGCAATACTTTCAAATTCCGTTACTGGTGGTAGTTCCGGTAAATGGTTAGAAGGTTGATCGGGTTGCCAGGTCATGTTTAATAATGCTTAATATTTCGACATGTAGTGACTATATGTCGATGCGATAAACATGTAAAGAGAACGTGTACAAATATATGGTTATTTTCGACGCGTAGCCACTAGAAACATGCGGTGCAATACGGCTAAGGCCGATTGCACCCTACTGATTGAGCCTTACCGCGTTGATTCGTTAATCATATCAGTCTGGCGATAGGTGGGGGGAGTTCATACCATTGCCCTACATATTATGGCTTACCGAATAGAGGGATTTTTGAAAAATCAAATTGATAATGCTGCCGAGTTGCGCCATTCAGACTAATAACTAGGTAATCCACGTTAGTTGATGGATTGCCATCACCATTGGCAGTTTTGTGATATCCACGACAGAGCTCAGCATTTTTGACGGCAGTCGGCAATTTTTCTATAAATTCAGGCGTTGGCAACCAACCGCCTTTAGAATAATCTGGCAAATTTGCTTTAGATTTCAAACGGGTCTCAACTTGGTTCGAATCTGCAAAGGGAGCAGTAGTATATTCTTCGTGGAGTAGCAGCCAGAATTCAAAGCTAGGATCAGAAATTGCAAAATTAATATCAGCCGCTGTTTTGAGTTTTTTTGCTTCTAGTGCTTTTTTTCGGTATGAAGAATTTTGACTCTCCAGGTCGAATACCACCCAAACTTCATCATATGGAAGTTTTGATTTATCTTTCCTGGCTTCTTTCCTTCTTTCATCCCGTAGTCTTATTGCTTTTTGAGTCAGACTAAGTGGATCGAACTGGCTAGGGTGAATAATTTCAACATCTACAGTGGACAGTTTTAAGCGATTTCTGATGGACTTAAGATAATTGGGCTCAGTTTTTTCGCCTTCGGTGACTATCAGAAAAACTTTACCGGTAGATGTCTGTCCCTGTTTACCTCTTTTATACGACGATGCGCCTCTTGAAAACGACCTTATTTGGTTCATAACATTAAGCCATTGTATAGATAAGGAATTGCGCCATAACGTCCCGCTAGATATCCCTTTGCCAAAGCTTCGTCTTTTCTGGGTTGATAATCGGTTAACGGATATAGGTTAGTTGTGCCTGTGGGGGTTTTCTCAGTAAACCAAATTTGGTCGCGCCGCAACAGTGCGCTATCCAATAATACAGTATTATGGGTACTGAAAATAACTTGAGCCCCATTGGGATTGTTGTTATTGCAAAATAATAATTTTAGAAGTTCCTTAACCAAAATAGGATGTAGGCTGGTTTCAAGTTCATCAACAAAAACAGTATAGCCATTATCTAAAATATCTAGCCACGGCCCGATCAATGCGAAAAAACGGCGGGTTCCTGCAGACTCTTCGTCGTCAAAATCAAGAGAAACCGGTTCTATGCCATCCGCCTTATGAAGAAGATTGATCTCAAACCTTTTACCAGCTTTTAATACTTCGTCTTTTTCAAGTCTTTCAAGTAAGGAAGGCGGCAAACTCTTCTTTAAATCATCTACGCTAACCTCCTTTTCTTGGATATTAGCTTCCATTACGCCAATGTCAGCACTGCGTAGCAAATTCAGTATACGCTCATGGTATTCGGGATTTTCTTTAATCAGATTGGCTGTAAAACCGTTGTGTAAAAAGGAACCGGCATTAAGATGAAGAATTTTTAGCTTTTTCCTAAACCAGTCAAAAGCTATGGATAGCTGCGGGTGATTCCATTGTGGGCCAACAGAAAGAAATAAATTATTTTCACGGGTTTTATCACGCAAACTTTTGTCATCTTTGAACCGAGTCGATGGAGACGCCCACGCATAGCGGTTGTCCGCCTCTATGAAGGTACGGTGATACCATTTTTGCGGCGAACCTTTTGGATAAGCGACTAAATATTCTTCAAGCACCCGTTGCGGGGTGACGACAACACCGAATACAAAGCGTATGTCTTCGGCGAAGAAGGTGATTTCAAACTCAGAGGGTTTGGATGAAGAGGTTTGGTCAAGTTTAAAGGGTTCGGTACCGGTAGCATCGCCTGGTTCAAGTTTGGTTGCGGATCTTTTGACGAACTCAGCTAGAAAGCTGATGGCTTCTATGATGTTGGATTTGCCAGAGGCGTTAGCGCCATATATAGCAGCACCTTTGAGAAATTTTACACCTGATAGGCCTGGCAGTTGGCGGTCAACCAAGGCGGATGTCATGTCCTTGTCAATATTGTCGGCAACGAGGCTGAGGGTTTGCACTTCACGGATGGAACGAAAGTTGGCAACCTTGAATTCGATCAGCATGATTCACCTTTGAATAAAAATTAAAAAACAGGATCGATTTTACGATTTATTGTGTTTTTTTGCCATAAAATTATAATTTATCTTCTGATTAGTAGGATACTACAATCTGTAGCATGGGAGCCGTAGAACTATAGGATATGCTGAATGCAGTGAAGCGCATCAGTCGCGAATGATGCGCCTCGTGCCTCGGCACATCCTATGGTCTGAGCGCCACAATGGTGAGTTTGTATTGTAAACGGTGAGCAGAAAAGCGTTGCCCACCCTACGGCTTTAAATGCCCATAAGCAGGTAACGTTTCCAGTCGTTTATCTTCCAGCGGTTTACCCACCGTAAAATGATAAAGACTTTGGAATTTATCGTCCTTGAACCCTAAAAGCTCATGCACGCTGTCATCAAAATAACAGCCGATACCGGTGCCGCGAATGCCTACTGCTTCCGCTTCCAGATATAGAGTTTGGCCTATCAGGCCGCATTCCCAGAACAAGCGGCGGTAAAGCCACGGTGCTGCTTCGATGGTTTCGTTAAATTCCGCAATCATTCCCAGGCTGAAGGCGCTGTCGCTGGCGATGGGTTGATGGCAGGACAGCGTTTTGGCAATCTGCCTGTAATCGCCTGAATGCAGATGATAAAGCGGCAACGCTTCGGATACTTTCTGCCAGTCGAAATCAGCCAGGGTTGCAGCCTGCAATGATTCAAGGGCATCGTTATGTCTAGGCAATGCATAGATGCCGGGGGCTAAACCTTCAACGCGATGCACAAAAATAAACAGGTGGATTTTCGGCGGCCAGCGCCATAGTTCGAATGCGGCTGCGGTCGGCAAAACGGCGGCCAGCATCCGGTAAAAATCAGTCTGCGGCATCGGCGGCATTTTGCCGTCAAACTGTTGCGCACTGCGGCGCTGGCGGATGATTTGGGTTGCCGTTTTGGTGCAGGATGATGTTATAAGTTGTCGCCGGGCGGCTTGCCAATCAGGTTCTTCGGTTCGCGGCTTGCTGGCGACCGTTGCGACTTCATCGATGACCGGCCACTTATACATATGATAGGCGCGAAGGCTGTCGGC
The DNA here is from genome assembly GCF_037671525.1 of Methylobacter svalbardensis. Taxonomy (NCBI): domain Bacteria; kingdom Pseudomonadati; phylum Pseudomonadota; class Gammaproteobacteria; order Methylococcales; family Methylococcaceae; genus Methylobacter; species Methylobacter svalbardensis. The sequence goes on along the minus strand of NZ_JAWPOH010000040.1, from coordinate 15,789 downwards.
TTTGCCGAACCAGGCTCCAGATTGCGCGCTTTCCAGCAGGGCCTTGGCATCTAACGGCTTGCTGTCGGCATGGGTATGAATCCGGCAAATAATATCGGGGGCTTCATGCTCCTGTTTTTTAAAGTCGTCCCGAGTTAGCCCTAACAGCTGACCAATGTCGTCATCCGACCATTCGGCCAGCAATTCCACCGACCAGCCCAGCGTCGCCGCCGCGTACCGCAAAGCTCCCAGGGCATGGCCTAGATCATGCTGGCAATAGCGGTAAGCTCTCTCTCCGTATTTCCAGGCTTCCCGCCAATGGACTGAGGATAAGCCGATTAGTAGGCCGGAATCGGGGGAATTGTCGGAAAACCGACAGCGCTGTTCAAGGCTGTGATCGTGGCTGACATAGTGGTAAATGCCTGATTTAATAAAGCCATCTCCGGTGCTGACCAGATAAGCCTCGGTCGGGTGCAGGTTGCCGCTGGACGGATTGCAGCGCAATGCCCAGCGACTCGGGCCGTATTGTTTCCATGCCGACAGGCCGAAGGCCAATTCCAGCAATAATCCGGCATTGGTCATATTTAACGGTTTTGCCGGTATTAATTCAGGGTTATCCAGGTCGGCAAACAACGGTTCAAGTTCGGCTCCGGGTAAGGGCAATGTGACAATATCGCAACCGGAAAAATGCCGGAATTGATCGGGCTGGTCTTCCCAGTCGAGCGATTCGGGGCCGTTGGCGTAGCGCTCCAGGCGGTGTTTGGTGCGGTTGTGGTAGTTCAGGACGGTTTCGGTTTGCTTATTCATAATCTGTTTAATCCTACGAGGAAAAGCCCTCTTTTTTTAAAGCGAGTAAAGAAGTTCGATCCGTTAGCCCGAAACCCTATCATGCTTTGATAAGGCAGGTTGTGTGAACTGTGTAGGAGCGGGCCATGCCCGCGAACGGTACGCGCTAAGACTCGCATCATTGCCAAAATATCGCGGGCATGGCCCGCTCCTACGGGCACCCTAGCATATTAATTAATCTGCCTAGGCTCCATAGCCAAGTCCTCAATCCAGCAGCCAATCGGGTTGCCCAGATTCATGTCCTTATCTTCAAAGCGCACCAAAAAAACACTGCGATCCGGCTCTTCTTCCACATGCCCGATCAACGTAATCACTCCGCGGGTTCCGGCTTCGGCTAATAGTTCGCCTTCGACACCGTCGGGAATGGAACCGTCATCAACAATTGCCTTCGCCGCATAGACTACATCACCTATGTCTAAATCTTCTACCTTCATTTCATATCTCCGTTTGTTTTGTAGCAAAGCTTACATTGTCAGCTGGTTGTGTGATCAAAACCTGTGTGAGAGTGTGCTGTTTATTACAGGCATCATTGATTAATGTCTTATTAAACAATCTGTTAAATAATAAGCAGCGAAATGGCATACAGGTTGCTATAAGTCTTTACAAGAACGATGCCAACCATTCAGGAGACTTTAGATGATTACATTAACAGAAAAGGCCATTAGCGCCGTCGGCCGCTTTATTGCCGGTTCGGAAACACCTACAGCAGGTTTACGGATAGAAGTCACCGATGGCGGTTGTTCTGGTTATCAGTACGGATTGAAACTCGAAGGCAGCCAAACGCCTGAAGACACCGTCATTGATTGCGGCGAAGTGAAGGTGTTTATCGATCCGGTCAGTATGCCGATGCTCGACGGCATGTCTATCGACTTTCTCGACAGTATTGAAGGTTCGGGATTCAAGTTTACCAACCCTAACGCGGCTAAAAGTTGCGCTTGCGGTACTTCGTTTAATACCAGTGCCGAAGGTGCCGGAACTAAAACCTGTTCTTAACCAATTAATCCGTAGGATGTGCTGACGAAGGAAGCGCATCAATCGCGAGTGATGCGCTTCGTACCTCAACATCCTACAACCCATTTTAAGAGGATAAAGCCATGTGGGACTATTCAGACAAAGTAAAAGAACATTTTTTCAACCCCAAAAATGCGGGCGCGGTCGTTGATGCCAATGCGACCGGTGAAGTGGGTTCAATCAGTTGCGGCGATGCGTTGCGGCTGACCCTGAAAGTCGATGACGACAGCGAAATCATTCTTGAGGCGGGCTTTCAAACCTTTGGTTGCGGTTCGGCGATCGCTTCGTCATCGGTGCTGACCGAAATCATTAAGGGCATGACGCTGGATGAGGCCGCAAAGGTCACCAATCAGGATATCGCCGACCAGCTCGAAGGCTTGCCGCCTGAAAAAATGCACTGCTCGGTCATGGGACGCGAGGCGCTGCAAGCGGCGATAGCGAATTACCGCGGCGAAGAGTGGAAAGACGATCATGAGGAAGGCGCGCTGATCTGCAAATGTTTCGCGATTGACGCGGTGATGATCGAAGAAATGGTCTGGGCCAATAAATTGCGCACCGTCGAAGATGTCACCAACTTTACCAAAGCGGGCGGCGGCTGCGCGGCTTGCCATGAAGACATTGAGGCGATTCTGGAAAAAGTGTTGGCTGAAAAAGGCGAAAAATTCGATCCTACTGCCGCACCGGTAGCAGCCCCAGAAAAAATTGCAGCCGTTAAAGCGCCGCTGACCAATTTGCAACGCATCAAAAAAATCGAGCAGGTGTTGGAGTCGCTAAGACCGGCATTGATGGCGGACGGCGGCGACGTGGAGCTGGTCGAAGTCATCGGCAATACCGCCTACGTCAACATGACCGGCGCCTGTAACGGTTGCCAGATGGCGGCGATGACGATTGCCGGAATTCAACAGCGCTTGATGGAAGTGATGGGCGAATTTATTAAAGTCGTACCGGCATCGGAAATGTCGAAACTGGTCAATATTGAGGTGGCGTGATGACTGATATTTATCTGGATAATAATGCCACCACCAAGGTTGATCCCGCGGTGGTCGATGTGATGATTCCTTACTTTCTTGAGCAATACGGTAATCCGTCATCCATACATAAGTTTGCCGATGGCGTTGCGCGCGGACTTAAACAGGCCCGGCAACAGGTTCAAGCCTTAATCGGTTGCGAGCATGATTCTGAAATCATTTTTACGTCTTGCGGGACCGAGTCCAACTCCACGGCGATTCTTTCCGCGATTAAAGCTCAGCCGAACAAGAAAGAAATTATCACCACGATGGTGGAGCATCCGGCCATTTTAAGCGTGTGCGACAACCTTGAAAAAGAAGGTTACACCATCCATAGAATGCCGGTCGACAAGGCCGGACGCTTGAATCTGGAAGCCTATAAAAAGTTGTTGTCCGACCAGGTCGCGATAGTCTCGGTGATGTGGGCCAATAATGAAACGGGTACGATTTTTCCTGTCGTGGAAATGGCCGAAATGGCCAACGCCGCAGGTGTGATGTTCCATACCGACGCGGTGCAGGCGGTGGGCAAACTTCCGATGATGTTGCAGGATACCAAAATCGATATGTTGTCGGTATCCGGGCACAAGTTGCATGCGCCCAAAGGCATAGGCGTTTTATACCTGCGCCGCGGTACGCGTTTTCGTCCTTTGCTGCGCGGCGGCCATCAGGAACGCGGCAGAAGGGCAGGGACTGAAAACAGCGCGTCCATTGTCGGCCTGGGAAAAGCCTGCGAACTCGCGCTAGAGTTTATCGAGTATGAAAACACCAAAGTCAAAGCCATGCGCGACCGTCTGGAACAAGGCATTATCGAGTCGATTCCGCATTGTTTTGTGACCGGCGATATGTACAACCGTCTGCCGAACACCACGGATATTGCCTTTGAATATATCGAAGGCGAGTCGATCCTGATGCTGTTGAATAAAGTCGGCATTGCGGCATCGAGCGGTTCGGCCTGTACCTCCGGCTCCCTGGAACCTTCGCATGTGATGCGGGCCATGGACATTCCGTACACCGCCGCGCACGGCACGATCCGCTTTTCCTTTTCGCGCTACAACTCGATGGCGGAAGTGGATGTGGTTCTGAAAGAGATGCCGGGTATCGTTGCGACCCTGCGCAAGTTGTCGCCGTATTGGGAGGGTGATGGTCCTGTGGCCGACCCTGAAAAAGCGTTTGCACCGGTTTATGCGTAACTGATTTGGAGAATGTTGGGCTGACGTAAGGAAGCCCAACGTTATTACCTTAAAGAAACAATTACTTGAGATAATTGTTGATTTCCATTGCCCCATGAAAAACGCCCAAAATATCAATACGATTTTGATCCACGATCTTATAGGCGGTATGGTAATGACTATAGTAAATCACGCGGATTTTATAGGGCATATCAAATAGGATAAACGCCGCCTAACTCAGGAAATCCAGCCAATAATTTGGTTTTTTCGAAAATTTTGTTAACCGTATTTCGCGCCGCTTTCGGATTGTCATAGGCTATATAGGCATCAATTTCCCGTAGCCATCCAATCGCCTCATCAGTCCAATTGATTGTCACCATGAAGCGATCTGTTTTTCCAACTGTTCTTGTGAAATGACGTGATCATTTAAAGAGTCCTGTAAACCGCGTTCAACCATGCGTTTAAAGGCTAATTCTTTAATGATTTCTTCAACACTGACATCATCAGGCATTTCGTCTAGGGTTTTTTGGACAAATTCTTTGGCTGGTACAGTGGAATTCATAATTTACCTATGTGTTTCGCTAGTTCCCTAGCTCCAGCTTGGGAATTCGGTGTCGGAAGCTCTAGCTTCCCGTTTCGCGAAGCTAGAGCTTCGCCTTCTAGGTTCCCAATCTGGAGATTGGGAACCAGCGCAATATTTACCCAAAAATCGGAGTGACGTTTTTTAAATATTCTTCATTTTTTGGATTAATCCCAGTTATCGCGCTTAACATGCTTGGATTAACCCCCAAATAATCTGCAATATGATTAAAGCCAATACCTAATTGATTTTTTAATATTTCAAGCGCATTAACCAATAACTCAGGAATTTCTGGAGAAATAACGTCATCATATTTTTCTATTTTAGATTGACGTGTACTACTCAAATGGACATTTCCGGTGCGATATTGTTGGGCGGAAATCAGATCGAGTTGATGAGCCCTAAAAAGAATTGCCTTTGCACTCATTCCCCATCTTATTTTTAATTTATAAATTAAACCCCAATCTAAATATGTGCCTTTAGATATGTTAAATTCATTTATGAAAGCGGTTCTAGGAAACAAAAAAGCACTTGCAAATTTATTAGCTTCGCTTTCTGTTACGTGGTCGCCAGTCTCGACTCCGTCATGCAATACAAAATGTCCGCATTCATGGGCTAAGTCAAAGCGCATTCTACAAACACTTTCTTTTGCATCATTTCTAACAATAATCGGAAATTTTCTGTTCAGAGACAGAGCATCCACCTTTTCTGAAACCCCATTGAATTGAGTTATTACAACTCCTGCATTCTCCAAAACACGTGTCATTTTGGCTATAGGTGTGGTTAGTCCTAAGCCCCAAAGTTTTCGACATTCTTCAGCTGCAATTTCAATTTCTGAATTTGAATATTCAGTCGAGCTGTGTTTGATAATTGGAAAGTTTGTTGCTGGCAGTTCCAATCGTTCGTTTATGTAAACTACTAATTGCTCAAAAACTGTACTAAAAGCCAGAACTCTATTAGCTATACCAACAGGTGTGGTTTTTCGTTTTCTGAAATGACATTGTTCAAATTTGACATCATTACCCACAGGTTCAATAAAAAAACTATGTTTAACACTAAGTGTTTCACAAAGTGCATTTAACACATCATCAGCAGGTTGACGAATTCCACTTTCCAATTGATGGACAAATTGTCTGGATGCAGAAATAGATTCACCTAATTGCTGTTGTGTTAATCCATTTAATAACCTTGCCAATCTGAGCTTATCGCCATAGAAAGAGCTTTCAGCTTTCATCGTCAATACTGCCTGTTTTTGATGGTTGATACTTCAATTTTATTGGGGCTGGTGGAAGATCAACTGGTTGAGATAGCGGTGCATTAACTTCAGATACTAAAGCAACTTTATCCTCCAATGGAATTTGCCATTGACAAAGTATTTCATTGGTTTCTGTATAACCTACACAATACACTGCATCAGCGGGATTTTTAAAATGTGTGTCGAAAACAATAAACCATCTCATACACGCGTATGGATAGTCTTCATCAAATAAATCCATTTGCTTTTGTGTTTCAAACGACGTGATTAACTTTTTATTTGGCAAAGACTCTGGATCATTCCTTGAAAATCTAACAGGTGTATTATCAATACAGAATGTGAATCTCCCTTCTGGGGTAAGTATTGAAAGCCATGACCATATCTTAGATTCTGCTGTATAGATAATTTCTGACCTGCAACATTCGTAACATCTCATACCTAAACCACGAGGTGTATCTTTAAGCCTTATTTCATCGTGTAGTTCAATTACGTCACCGCGTTTGTTAGCAATTATGGATGCTATAGCGATTAGTCTGTTTTTGCTTAAGTCAGAATTTAGCTCCCAAGGCATTTCTTGCATGTTTGTTCCTATACCAGATCAATAAGAGCTCTTATTATTGGCAATTTATTTAAATTGTCAAGCAAATGTATTTTTGTAAACTATTTTTTGATTTGTTCTTGAGGTATATCGTGTTTATCTGTCGGTTGATAAGATCTCTTGGTAACCAATTCTACATTGGGAGTATCCATAGTCTTCTTTTCACCCCACATCCGCCACAAACTTTCATAAGGTATGCTCACCCGTCATGCAAGCGTTTGATCATTCTCAAGCTCAACGGACATTTACAGTTAAGCACTTCCGAAACGCCGATATAGGCTTCCAGATCGCGGGTATTCAGGTTTTGTTGTTCCATTCTGAATTTGATGGCTTCAATGGGATCGGACGGCGTTATTGCATAATGTTTACTTTCATAGGCTTCAATTAAGATAACCAATACTTCTATTTCGTCGGCCTCGCGCGTGTCGGGTTCCGCTTGAAAAATCATTTCCAGGCGCTGGAACGCGGTTTTCAACTCGTCATCGTTACGGATGGGCTTAATAATCATTGACTGTCTCCTCGTTAATCGGGTCGTATTGGCTATGTGTACTGACAAATTTTATCCGGGCGAATCCAGAACGATACTGTCTATTTCGAGACTAAACGGTATTTTTTATTGTCCCGTATTTGCTGATTCCCAAGCTTAAGCTTGGGAATCAGCGTAATCACAAAAAAACAGCACCCATTTTGTCGGATTTACGACAATTGCTTTATTTTCGTGCTGCATTGTTCTGTCGGTATTGCACCAATCAAGGCTTACCCCCGCTATTTCCGGCGAATGAACAGTTGGCAAGTATTTTGCTTCATGATGATTAAAGGGATTACGCCTTCATTTTTTAAAACACTTGCCAAGTAACTTAATTTTAGCCATGAAAGCTCAAAACCGCCTAATCATCATAGACGACACCACGCTCAGGGACGGCGAGCAATCGGCCGGTGTCGCTTTTTCGCTAGCCGAAAAGCTGGCGATTGCAACGCAGTTGGCGGACTTGGGCGTGCCGGAGCTGGAAATCGGCATTCCGGCAATGGGCGCGGTGGAGCGGGACGAAATCAAGGCTATTGCGGCTTTAGGCTTACCCTCGAAGCTGTTGGTCTGGTCGAGAATGCGCCGTGATGATTTACATGCCTGTCTGGATTTGAATGTAGACAAGGTTGATTTATCCATATCGGCTTCGGATCAGCATATTCAGCACAAGCTTAAACAAAGTCGGCAATGGGTTTTAAACACCATTACCTGCTGTGTTCAGGAAGCGCGGAGTTTGAATATGGAGGTGTGCGTCGGCATGGAGGATGCCTCGCGAGCGGATGTGGGTTTTTTGATACGCATGGCTGAAACCGCGCAACGGGCCGGAGCGAGCAGAATTCGTTTTGCCGATACGGTCGGCATTATGGAACCGTTCGGCGTGTTCGAGACGATCAAAAGGTTAAGAGCGGCAACCGACCTGGAAATTGAAATGCACGCCCATGACGATTTGGGGCTTGCTACCGCCAATACGCTGGCGGCGGCGCTGGCAGGTGCGACCCATGTCAATACGACGGTTAATGGACTGGGCGAACGCGCCGGCAATGCGGCCCTGGAAGAAGTTGTGGTGGGTTTGAAGCAATTATATGGTTTTGAAACAGGGGTTAATTTGCAGAATCTCCCATCCCTTTCCGAGCAGGTTGCCCGTGCTTCGGGCGATGCGATCGGCAGCCGGAAAAGCCTGATCGGCAAAAGCGTATTCAGTCATGAAGCCGGCATTCATGTCGACGGGTTGTTAAAGGATCCGAACAATTATCAAGGCGTCGATCCGGCACTGGTCGGGCGCAGTCATCAATTAATTCTGGGTAAGCACTCAGGAACGCAGGGTGTGATTCACGCCTATAAACAAATAGGCATCGCGGTAAGCCGGATACAGGCGCAAAAATTGTTAACCCAAGTCAGGCTTTTTGTTAACGATACGAAAAGAACACCTAAAACCGAAGACCTTAATCTCTTTCATCAAAATCTTTAGAGGACGCTTTATCATGAACGAACATATTGAGCAGCAATCATGCGAGTCGGAAGTTAAAGAAACGTTGGAAATACCTGATCAGGATGATCGTTATCCCGGTTCTTTTTTCAGGATACCCGCTCCGCCAATGCCCGGTAAAACGGGCTGGAGCTTGAATTAATTGTTCCTGGTTCCCACGGAGCCCCTGGGAACCAGGAAAAAACACCTCCGTACTCAACAGGAGTATAAAAATGGTTATGGCCATAGCAGATAATATTAAAAACGACGCACAAACGTCTCAGGGTTTTCTGGCCCAATGGCATGAAGATGTCTACTGTGTTTTTGGCCGTGATCCCGCCGCGCATAGCGTCTGGGAAATATTGCTGACCTATTCGGGGGTTCATGCGGTGCTGGCGCACCGGATCAGTCACCGTTTATGGAAAGCAAACTGGCGGTTGGCCGCCAGGATTTTAGCCGCAACGGCCAGAATGCTGACCAATGTAGAAATTCATCCCGGCGCTACCATAGGCAGGCGATTATTTATTGACCATGCGCTAGGCGTCGTGATCGGCGAAACGACAGAGATCGGCAATGATGTCACTTTGTATCATGGCGTAACCTTGGGCGGCACCACCTGGAACAAGGAAAAGCGTCATCCTACCCTGGGCAATAATGTGCTGGTGGGTTCCGGAGCCAAGATTCTCGGAGCGATTACCTTAGGCAACAATGTCCGTGTCGGCGCCAATTCCGTGGTGATTAAAGATGTGCCTCCTTGTTGCACGGTAGTGGGTATTCCCGGGCGTATTATTCAAAGCAAAGGCACGCAAATACAAAACCGGTACGGCATCGATCTGGATCATCATTTGATTCCCGATCCGGTTGGCAAGGCTATCGCCTGTTTGATCGAGCGGATTGATGAACTGGAAGCGGGGCAAAAGAATTCGATGAAAGTCTTGATTGAAGAGGATTGTGAATTGTGCGAAGCGGAAAGTGTCTGCATTCCCAGAAAAGAAAGTCCGGTAAAACTGGCGGCGAGGGCTTAAATGGATCTGTTGGATTTTGAGGCGCAAGGCTTGTATTTTGAAGAGCCGGATGTCGCCGGTATCAAAGAGCTGATAGCCACCGCGGCAGAAAATTATGCCAACGGCAAAGCCGAACTGCCGTTACTGAAAGCTTATTTTTTGGCACCTGAGTCATTGAATGTGCTGGTGGCATTAAACCGGTTTTATTACTACCAGCATCGACTGGAAGAGGCTTTAAGTGCAACCACTAAAGCGCTGGTTATTATCAGGCCGACCCTATCTTTTCCCGAGGATTGGCGTGAGCTGCAAGCCAGTCATATTATCGACGCCCCCGCTGCTTTATTAACCAAGATAAGAATGTATTTGTTTACTCTGAAAGCAATCGGTTTTTTAAATATGCGTTTGAATAACCTGGAGTTGAGCCAGGCCATTTTTGAAAAACTGGTGGAGCTGGACAGCAAAGACCGGATAGGCGCAAAGGGACTGCTGGAATTGGTTATTAAGAAAAAATTTGAAGGCACAAATATTTTATTTATCGGAGCACGAGCATGTTGAAAGAGAAAACGGATTCATTATTGACCATCATGGCTTTAGCGGCATTTATTATTCTGACCATCTATCTTTTGATTCAGGATACCTCTTCAGTGGGCCCACTTTAATTACCGGAGAAAAACCATGAGTTTTGAAGAAGATATGGAAGAGATGGAATCTGCAGAAGATTTTATGCAATATTTCGAACTGGATTACGAGCCCAGCGTGGTGCATGTCAACCGTCTGCATATCTTGCAACGTTTCCATGATTATTTACAAAAAGCCGGCGATGAAATGCCTGAAAATGAGCCGGCAAAACGAGCTGTCTACAGTAAATTGTTAATGCGTGCCTACCAGGATTTTGTCGAATCCGACGCGCAGACGGAAAAAGTTTTTAAGGTGTTTGCAATGGGCGAGTTATCGCAAACGGCGTTTGTTTCCTTAAGCGATATAAAAACATGAATCCCGATCGCTTCGACGAAGGCCGGTTTGACTTTGGCGAATCGGTTCGGGTCACCAGAAATGTCCGCAATGACGGCACTTATCCCGGTATGGAAGTCGGCGAGTTGTTGATTCGCCGCGGCAGCGTCGGTTATGTCACTAATGTGGGTACATTTTTGCAGGATCAAGTGATTTTTACCGCGCATTTCTTAAGTTCCGGACGGATGGTGGGCTGCCGTCTGGAAGAATTGATAGGCGCTGATGAACCCTGGAACCCCAGTCGCTTCGAATTCAGAGACAAGGTAGTCTGCACTATCGATTTAGGCATCCAAGGGAATATACTATTTGCAAAAGGCACTGCCGGCGAAGTCTTTAAGGTGATCAGGGACAGTGAGCTGATTCAATACCATGTCGCTTTTAACGGCAGAACCCTGCAAGTGCCCGAGACAGCGCTAGCTCCTGCGCACCCTGAGTCATTTAATGAACCAGAGGTTTGATATGACTAAAATTGAAAAACCTGTCCAGCTGGAAACTTACAATTTATTAAGAGCGGCTTTAAGCCTATTTAAAAAATCTCCTGCCGAATTGGCAGAGGCCGAGTTACAGCAGGCAAAAATTCAGGCCTTAAATGAATTCAGCATTGAAAGCCGGGTGCTGAATGCGCCGGAAGCTTCGGCAGTTTTTATTACCGACCAGGAATTGCAACAGGCCTATCAGGAAATTCGCGACCGTTATCATGATGAGAATGATTTCTTCAGTGATCTGGAAAAAAATCAGCTCAATAAAGCCAGCTTGCTGGCGGCATTGCATCGTCAGTGCAAGGTCAACACGGTGCTGGAGTTGATTGCCAGTCGTGCGCCCGCTATCAGCGAGGTCGACATCGGCATCTATTACCATCTGCATGCCGAGCAATTTAATCTCCCTGAAAGGCGTGAAGTCTGTCATATCTTCATCAGCATTAACCCTGATTATGCTGAAAACACCTTGGAGACGGCGTTACTGCGCGCTCAGGAACTCGCCGAAAAACTGCATAAAAAACCGCACAAATTTGCCGATCTGGCCTTAAGGCATTCCGAATGCCCGACCGCGTTGCAAGGCGGCGTTCTGGGGATAGTGCCCCGCGGCACGCTTTATCCTGAATTGGATGCGGTGCTGTTCAACTTAAAGGCGGGCCAGGTCAGTGATGTCGTCAAATCGGAAATCGGTTTTCATGTGCTGTTGTGCAAGAGCATACAAAAGCATGAAACCTTGTCTCTCGCAAAAGCAACACCGAAAATACGCCAGCTAATGAAAGAACGCGCCCGTCGTACCTGCCAGCGCGCGTGGTTAGCCAGTTTAACAACATCTGAATCCGGAGAAAGCAGTCATGAGCGATAAAGAAATCAAACACTGTTCATTTTGCGGCATAGAGCAATCCGCTTCGGTGCCCTTGATTGCCGGCAGTGAAGGCACTATTTGCGGGGCTTTCGTGTCATTAGCCAATCAGGTCGTCAGCAATTGGAGCCGTAAAAAAGAGCTTTCCGAAATGCAGGGCGCATTGCCCATTCCGGCAAAAATCAAGGAACATCTCGACCGATACATTATCGGCCAGCATCTTGCCAAGGAAATATTGGCCGTTGCTGTGTATAACCATTACAAACGCCTGAAGCACGAAAGCGGCGATGCGGGCTTGGGCGAGTTTGACAAGGATGTGGAAATCGGCAAGTCCAACATCCTGTTAATAGGCCCGTCCGGCACAGGAAAGACGCTGTTAGCCAGCACCCTGGCAAAAATTGTCGGCGTACCGTTTGTGATTGCCGATGCGACAACACTGACGCAGGCGGGTTATGTCGGCGATGATGTGGAAAATATTCTGGTCAGATTGCTGGATGTCGCCGAAGGCAATATGGTCAATGCAGAATGGGGTATCGTTTATCTGGATGAAATCGACAAAATTGCTCGTAGCCCCGAACAGCAAACCGGAACCCGCGATGTGTCCGGCGAAGGCGTTCAACAGGCATTGCTAAGACTGGTCGAAGGCTCTCACGTTAAGATTCCGGCCAAAGGACGCAACAAGGACGGCGAAACCACTATGGATACGCGCAATATCCTGTTTATCGCCGGCGGTTCATTTCCGGGCCTGGAAAAACATGTTGAAAAACGCTTGGTGCCGACCAATTCCGCTATCGGTTTTCATGCGGAAGTGAATAAAACGACTGAAAAACCGACATTGGACGATATGCTGAATGCGACACAACCCAGTGATTTACGCAAATTCGGCTTAATCCCCGAGTTTATCGGTCGCTTTCCGGTATTGGCGCCCTTGGAAGCGCTTGATGTTGATGCCTTGATTCGGGTTTTAACCGAACCTAAAAATGCACTGGTTCGTCAATACCAACAACTGTTTGCCTACGAAGGCGTGGAGTTGAAGTTTGAACAGGATGCCCTGGTTGAAATCGCCAATAAAGCCATAGAGCGCGAAACCGGAGCACGCGGCTTACGCAGCATCATGGAGCAGATCTTGCGAAAAACCATGTTCGATATTCCATCCGTCGATGACATTGAGCAATGTATTGTCGATGCTGATGCCGTTAAAGGGGAAGGCGAGATCAGGTTGATAAAAAAGGCCGAACCCAAACTCCGGCAGCAGGCAGGGTAGGGGATAGATATTACCTCGTTCCCACGCGCTGCGTGGGAATGCAGTTAAAGGCGCGCTGCGCCACGAATCACGCGCAGTACACAGTAACAGGGGACGCAGCGCGTCCCTCCATGGCATTCCCACGCAGCGCGTGGGAACGAGAAAACAAAAAACGAGAAGCTTATGAAAACCGAAGACAAAATCCGCGCCCAACTGGCAGCCCAGCCGATCATCATTTACATGAAAGGCGTACCGACTAATCCGCAATGCGGGTTTTCAGCCAAAGCCGTCGGCATACTCGATGCGACCCATATCCCTTACGCCTATGTGAACGTGCTGGAAGCGCCGTTTATCCGTGAAAAGTTACCGAGCATTTCCCATTGGCCGACTTATCCCCAGCTGTTTGTTAATGCCGAACTGGTGGGCGGTTGCGACATTATTGAAGAAATGTCCAACAACGGCAGTTTATTACCCTTATTAACGACCGCAGCGCCGAAAAAAGCGGAGGCTGAAAACGACGCATTAAGCGTTAGCGAGGTCACGCAACTGGTGCAACAGGGTATTGACGATGCCAAAGTGATGGTCGAAGGCGAAGGCTGCGATTTATCGATCACCGTGGTAAGTTCGCAATTTAATGATTTAACGATAGTAAAAAAACAGCAGTTGGTTCTGGCGACGTTAAAAGAGCCTTTGGCTTCGGGCAAACTTCATGCGGTCAGCGTTAAAGCGTATACCCCGGATGAATGGCAGGATTTACAGGCAAAGAAGGATACAGGACTGCTGCAAATACAGCATTAAAACAGAAACTATATTTGTTATCGTTCCCACGCTCCGGCGTGGGAATGCCGTGTCAGACGCTCCAGCGTCCCGCAACGCTGGAGCGTTGCAGACTGAATTCCCACGCGGAGCGTGGGAACTATTAACTGTAGGCATAACATTGGGCGAGGAAAATCATGGCTAAAGTAGGCGTTTTTTTTGGCACGGATACCGGCAATACCCGGCGGATTGCAAAAGATATTACCACGGCATTGGGTTCGGCTATTGCCGCCAAACCGGTCAATGTGCGCAACGCGACAGTGGAAGATATGCTGGCCTATGACACCTTGATTTTAGGTACGCCCACTTATGGTGATGGCCAGTTGCCCGGATTATCAACCGGTAATGCAACGGCCAGTTGGGAGGAGTTTTTGCCGACCCTTGCAGGCCGGGATTTTAGCGGTAAAAAAGTGGCTATTTATGGATTGGGCAATCAAAAAAGCTACCCTACAGAATTTGTCGATGCGATGTACTATGTGTACGAGCAGTTCAAACAATGCGGTGCAACCCTGATTGGCGCATGGGATACCGAAGGTTATAACTTTCAGGCTTCTAAAGCCGTCGTTGATGACCGCTTTGTCGGCTTGGCATTAGACCAGGAAAACCAGAAAGAGCTTACCCCCGCAAGACTGGAAACCTGGTTAAAAATACTGGCGCAGGCCTGGGGTTAAGATTTTAGGAGTGCAAGCTTCGCTTGTGCTTGCAGGCGAAGCCTGCACTCCGGCCTCATCAATTGAATGGTTATAGCTATGATAGAAGAATTAGCGGTAGTGGTGAAAATAGAAAACCATCAAGTCTGGGTCGAAAGCGGAGCAAACAGTGCATGTGGCGGTTGCCTACAAAAAGCATCGTGTACAACCAACGCAATCGGCAGTGTTCTCAAGAAAAAATCAGTGCCGGTGGATAGCGACATCCAACTGAAAACCGGCGATGAAGTCATGGTTGCCATTGATGAAAACCTGCTGCTGCGCGCATCCCTGTTATTGTATCTGGTGCCGTTGATCGCCCTGTTTGCCGGCGCAGGCATGGCCGACTGGCTGTTGGCGAATGGCATGTATGCGGATTTATGGATTGCCGGCAGCGCCGTACTGAGTTTTTTAGTTTCGCTGTGGATAATCAACAAAATGCAAAGTCTGTTGATACTGGGTTACGCCCGGCCTGTCGTGGTCAGGAAGGTTTAACCCGGTGTGCCGGTATGAATGTTTGGGCCATTAACAAGGATATTCCTCTTAAGCTCCTGTTATTGGAACTGGTGCATCGTTACGGTGAAAATACCTTGGCGTTGAATAATCAGGAGCAGCACTTCCAAGCTATCGATCTATGCACGGTTAACGAACCGAACATTTCTGCCTATATCTATACCTTTGGCCAGAACTCTGGGCGTTACGGCATAGACCTGAAATATCCCATTTCCGCGCATAATATCGTCGGAGAACATGAAAACCTGAGCTTGGATCAAATAATAGAGACACTCTCTACCCATCTATTTTCTTAACATCTGAACATTATGAATCAAGAGCAACAAACCGGATTTCGTTATTTTGTCAGTTACAGCGGCATCAAACTCCCGTTAAAGCTGGTCAATGAAATAACTGAAGACAGCTTAAATAATCGGAACACTTATTACCGCAGTTGTTTTGATGATCAGGACAGAATGCTGCTTTGCCAGAAAATTGTTTATGGCGAAGTTGAATCGGAACATCAGTATCAGTATCACTCGATGTTCAAGTTTTTAAGCTTAGAAATACAGCCGGAAAACGGGTAAGCTAATCAGTGTAAACTGCCACGTATTTCAACACCATGTTGATGTACGAGCCGGCACACTTTATAAAATCGTTTGTCACTGATTTAGATGCAGCCCTGGGAAAGCTAAAGTCCAATGCCAGGCTGACGCACCTACAAAAGACTTGGCTAGGATTTTGTTTAACGGGGATGTTACTGACC
>NZ_JAWPOH010000039.1:25084-36298 GCF_037671525.1 Methylobacter svalbardensis | reverse complement strand
AAATCGCAGCATGGCAAGAAAAAAGAAATGCTATTGTTCGACCTATGGAATGGCGCTTTACTAATGAGGACGCTCGGGTAAAGTTGAAGAAACTTTATCCGACATTACAAGAATGACTGAGTACTAGGCATCACTCCAAAACCGCCCGGATCGAGCAGTACGCCGTCATTATGATGGGTGATCAGATACTGATTGGAACGAACGCCGTCTTCTTCGCCCGGCTCACTCTCGTTGAGTAAAATAAAACGGTGATCAACGGATTCAAATAATTTAATGTTGCGCATATTTTCCCTAATCTTCTGTTGGGTTAAAAATATTTATATTATCCACAGTTTACTTCAGGTTATTTCAAAAAAGTATAGTTTAGGTTCTTTTTAAATACACGATAAGTTTGAAAAAATTATGTTGCTGTTGCAAAACTCATGATAAAAAACCGGAAAATAGCGAATATACTGAATTGTCGCTTATTTCTTATTGTCTTTTACCAGCAGCGGTAACGCGAGTATGGCCAGACACATTAACCATCCCAGCAATTGACAGTTGGTTACGGAAAAAACCAAGGCCATGCCAATTCGCTCGCTAACATCAGGATAAGCGAGGATAAAGTCGCGGCTTTCCAGGAAGGCTTGGCTTTCCCGAATAATAAGCGCCAAGCCCACGATCAGCAGTGCGTAGCCCATTATCTTATCCTGATTGGCTTTGGTATTTTGGTGTCCAGCCAATCGGTTAATCTCCAGGGTCTTTAACGAATATGAACGTTCGGTCATATAGCTGATGATCATTAAGCCCAAGACTCCGATAACAGGAATGTAAACGGCTACCGTCGGAAAGCTGATATAACGCCCATTTAACGCCAGGCCGAAGGTTTTATAAACGGCAAATCCGGCAAACAGTATATAGAGCGTATATATCCAGGAGCCGAGTTTTGGATGGGTCGTTTGATTGGCTAACAGCGCATAGCTGCGCCGCACTATCAATCCGGCCAAGAGTGCGTTTAATCCCACGGTTAGTCCTGCCTGCAAACGCTGCCAGTCGCTATAACTGGTATACCACAGGTGCTCGGCCATGCTTGCCAGCAGTAAGGCCAGCAGTTGCGAGAATAGCAAAAAACCCGCTAGGCGCATGGATGATAACGATTGTAATGGCTTCCAGCAGCCGATAACGATGACTAGAAAAAGGATCGTCGATGCGATAACGCCGTTAAACCAACCCGGATTTTCGTAGACTTTTCCGGTCAAAGGAAAAACCTCTTTACGATCGACAGAATAAAGCCCCCAGTTAGCACCGACTACGCCTTCAAAGTCGCTTTTCCAGGATTGGTTAAAGGCTTCGACAATGTTGTAATCGAAGCCGTTTTTATTGGCGACTTCAATTAATTTGCGGATGAATTTTGCTTCGTTGACTACGCTAGGCACTGCCCAGCCGCGTTGCCTACCTGCGCCCGGCCAGCCTGATTCGCCGATCAGTATGGATTTTCCGGGGGCAATGGAATCGGCTTCCTGTTGAACCTGCCGGTAAATGCGCTCAATATGCGCAGGCGCCTGGTCTACGGTGATAGGTTCATCCTCCCAGTAGGGCAGAATGTGGATGGTAATAAAATCCACTTCTTTGATTAACTCCGGGTATTTCATGTACATAGACCATACATCGGCATAAGAAACCGGTTGTTTAACCGAGCGTTTGACTTCGCGTATGTATTCAATCAGCTGCTCCGGCTCCAGATCGCCGCGTAACAGCACTTCGTTGCCGACGATAACCCGTTTGACCACGTCAGGGTTCGCGTTGGCGGAGCGGATGACTTCGGCGATTTCTGTTTCATTGTCGGCTTTTATGGAACCCAGCCAAGCGCCTTGAATCATCTTCAGGCCATGCTTTTGCGCTAAGGCGGGAATGACCGGCATACTGCCTTCGGCGCTGGCATAGGTGCGAATAGAGTGGGTTTTTTCACCCATTAAACGCAAGTCAGCGTCAATTTGTTCGGGCGTGGGGAATTTTTCATCCATAGGCCCCTGACCTTCCCGGAACGGGGCGAATGACAGGCTGTTAAGCTTTCCTGACGGAACGTCCGAGCCTACATCCTGAGGTAAGTTGGTTAACCAGCTCAAGCAGACATTCAGTAAAACAACCCATGCAACGAATAAAGCAATTCTCATAGTTAAAATCAGCAGATTGAAAAGTTTTGAAGGAGGGCGTTATAACATACACCGATTAGATCAGTATCATCTCATAATGGACATCCTTTGAATATGGTCAGACTTTTTATGACATAAACTACGCAAACGTTAAGCGTTCAGCTAAAATACGGTTTTTTTGTTTCTGTAACCTTATGGCTAAAAACATTCGTATTGAAAGATGGAGCGGCGTAGCTCTGGAACAGTTCATTCCTAAACTCGCGCGGCTTAGAATTGAGGTGTTTCGCGACTTTCCGTATTTGTATGACGGGAACATAGATTATGAAAAAAAATATTTACAGACTTATATTGATTGTCCCGAAAGCGTCATCGTGATTGCGTTCGATGACGATACCGTGGTCGGGGCATCGACAGCGATTCCGATGAAATATGAAACCGATGAGCTGAAAAAGCCGTTTATCGAGCAGGGTTACGATCTCGACGAGGTTTTTTATTGCAGTGAGTCGGTGTTGAACAAGGCTTATCGCGGCCTGGGTATCGGCGTTAAATTTTTCGAACAAAGAGAGGCTCACGCCGAGAGTTTGGGCGGCTTCAAGCATATTTGTTTTTGTTGTGTAGAGCGACCAGTAGATCATCCCAGACGCCCGATCGATTATGTGCCTTTGGATCAATTCTGGAACAAACGCGGCTACGTCAAACATCCTGAACTTGACACAATCTATAGCTGGAAAGATCTGGATGATGTTGACGAGACGCCTAAACCGATGACTTTCTGGTTGAAACATGAACGTTAAAATTGCGACAGCCCAATACGACATCAGTTTTCTGGAAAACTGGCAACAGTATCAAAGCAAAGTTGAGCGCTGGGTGCTTGATGCGGCGCAACAGGATGCGAAGATTCTGCTTTTTCCCGAGTATGCCAGTATGGAATTGGCCTCGTTATTTATCGCCAGGGATGGTGTGTATGCCGTAAGCCTGTCGGGAACAGGCTCGGCGATCGCCAGGGATGGTGTGTATGCCGTAAGCCTGCCGGGAGCAGGTTCGGCGGGCGAGGCGGTTTATTCATCGTTGAGCAAGCAGTTGGCAGCCATGCAGTCATTGCTTGAAGATTATCTGGACTTGTTTCAAATGCTGGCCAAAAAATACCAGTGCATCATCCAGTCGGGCACGTTTCCGGTAAAAACAGATTCCGGCGCCTATCGAAACCGGGCTTATTTGTTTATGCCGAACGGTCAGTTCGATTATCAGGATAAGCTGATGATGACCCGTTTTGAAAACGAGCAATGGCTGATTCAAAGCGGTGAGGAATTAAGGTGTTTTGATAGCGAATACGGAAAAATCGCGATCAATGTTTGCTATGACAGTGAATTTCCGATGCTCGCAAGAAAACAGGTCGAAGCCGGAGCAAATCTGATTTTAGTGCCCAGTTGTACCGATACGCTGGCAGGTTATCATCGCGTCAAAATAGGCTGTCAGGCGCGAGCCTTGGAAAACCAGTGTTATGTCGTTCAAGCTGTGCTGGTAGGCAATGCACCATGGTCTGAAGCCGTCGATGTCAATATCGGTGCAGCGGCTGTTTATACGCCTGTGGATCGTGGATTTCCTGATAACGGCATTTTAGCGGCAGGCAAACTCAATGCGGTACAATGGGTTGTTGCCGAAGTATCGCTCGGTGCTTGCGCTACGGTTCGGGAGCAAGGACAAGTCTTCAACTACAAAGACTGGTCATTGCAACATGCATTTGTTACGCGGTCCTGATTAAACTGTCGACAAAAACCACCTAACGACGACGTTGTTGACTTTACGGCTTTTATTTTAATGATTAGGATTTCACTGTTGTTGGCTCTGGCGTCATTACCGGTATTTTTATCGGTAGAACTGTTGTTGTGGTTAGACGTACCTGGTTTGTCGGGTGCGTTAATTACCCTGGGTTCGGTCATGCTGTTAAGCGCGTTTTCTGCACTTATAATCACCGGCTTATTGGGTGTTTATAAAATCATTGTTCATACTATGTTAGATTATTTTTCGTATAAACAGCGGGTACAGAGACGGCTATGGTTTGTACATGCTAGGCAGGATCAGATTAATCACCTGTTTTATTTTAAAAAATTGCAAATAAAGCATATCAATGAACTGAACAGAAAACGCCTGTTAACGCTTAATAATCGCAAACATATTCGCTTGCTATCTAAAGCCATCAATCAGGATTTGCTGCCGATTAAAACAAAACTACCGGGAACAACGTATCAGCAACTGCAACAAGACCATGCCCGCTACCGAAAAAAGCAGGACATTGAGGCCTTGCTAATGTTGCAGCAAAAAATCTCCTCTCTTGTTTAGCCCATGACTATGTTAAATAAGCTTATAAAGCTGCTGCATTCGGTTAAAGACGAAAATCTAAAATGGCAGCAAGCAAATCAGGGCAATCTGGCAAAACTCAAGCATGCTCGCATCCTAGCCGAGAAAGTCCTGGAAGCTGAATTAAAAAAGAAAAGCGTACTGCTGGAACACGACATCAGCTTACTGAAAACCAGGCACGATGCCGAGTTGTCGATGTTTAAAATCAAGTGCAAGCAGGATGTTAAAGACTATAAACAATATCTGGCCTCGCTGGATCAGCTTAAGTCTTCAATCCAGGCCAGTTATATCCATTTGCCCGAAGCAGTCGCCTTTACCATTCATCATCATGCGAAATATTTGCTGAATAAAATGTGGGACGCGGAAGATGTTGAACAGAAAATGCAGCACGAGATGCAGTTAATCCGGTTTATGACCACCGTACATGAAGATGCGCGCTTGCATCTGGAAGGTGCGACTACAGAAAGCCTGCCGCAAAGAACGCTGAATTTGATTCAGCGACAATAAAACTACCTTGTAGGGCATAGCTATCTACACAACGTAAAACGCTAAGCAGGACGGGGGTTCTCATGCTCCAGAGACTAGAAAAGTATTATCCAAATCGTGCTGAAAAATTAATTACCACAGAGAACACGAAGGACGCGGAGAAAATAACCCTATTCATCAAAGCATTAAAAACTTCGTGCTCTCCGTGTTCTTCGTGGTTATCGAGTCGATTGATGCTAAGAACAAGTCTTTCACCATCTCGGTAGCGTGGGAACGAGGATGTCGTCCGGTTATGATGACTTGTGTAGATAGCCATGCTATTGGAGAGGAAAATTATGGCAACCTTTGATATTCGATTATTACAAACCGACTTAACCGATAAAAATCCGCGCATCATCCTTAAAAAAGCATTGGAGCTGTTTGACAATAGTGCCATCGCTTTCAGCGGTGCAGAAGATGTGGTGCTGATCGATATGGCTGTCAAACTCAGGAAAGACATTCAGGTTTTTTGTTTGGATACCGGACGCTTGCATCCCGAAACCTATCGATTTATAGAGAAAGTCAGAAAATATTACCAGATAGACATTGAATTATTATCACCGGACAAAGACTTGCTCGATAGTCTGGTAAAAAAGAAAGGCCTGTTCAGCTTTTATGTGGACGGCCATCAGGAATGTTGCGGCATCCGTAAAGTCGAGTCATTAAAACGCAAACTGCCTCATTTGGATGCCTGGATTACCGGCCAACGCAAAGATCAAAACCCGGATACCCGGCAGACTGTTCCTGAAGTGCAAATAGACAGCGAATTTTCCACCGCCGGACAGCCGTTGATTAAATTCAATCCGCTGGTCAACTGGAGCCTGACGCAAGTCTGGGATTATATTGAAGCCTATCAGGTTCCTTATAACGAACTGCATGAAAAAGGCTTTACCAGCATAGGCTGCGAACCCTGCACCAGAGCCATTCTGCCTCATGAACATGAAAGAGCCGGCAGGTGGTGGTGGGAAGCAGGAGCTCAAAAAGAATGCGGCCTGCATGCCGGGAATTTAAAAGATTAACTCGCACGGTGTCGTATTTTGAAATGCGATGGGTATAGCTTGGTTCTTACCTCGGCGCTTATAAATTACCAGTAAATTATAAGCGCCTCTAATACCCAATAAAGCCATGAATATCTGAAGCGAACATTTTCGTTTAAACCAGATACCGGCTCCAGCTTCCATAGTGGTTCTCGATCTTGCCTCGGGGTATGCTTGAAAGGATCAGCAACACACCTGCCACAACTCCCGCCCAATCAGCGCCCAGGCTTCCGCCATCCAGCATCCACGGTGCGGCCATCAAAGGAATGGCAAGCAGCACATTGACAAAACGTGCCGGACGAGCGGATTCCGCCAAAGCCGTAATAGAAACCGTAATGACCAGCGCGCCGATCAAATGATCGCTGTTCGCTTGCGCGCCCTGGGTAGCAAAAATCAGCCGGGTACACATTAACCAAACCCCGATTGCCGTACTGAAAACCAGCGACCAGGGCAGATTGACGCCGCCACCGAGCATGTCTTTGAGAATAATCCAGGGTGACCCTTCAAAATCCTCGGGCTCCATGTTGCGGCCGCCTTCCATGGTGTCGCCGCGCAAGAAGGCCAGAATGACGGACTTGCCGTTGCGCCGGCGTTCCGCGAGAAACTGGCCGGTGGCAATCAGTTCATCGACAGAATAAGGAATCTGGATGAGCATCGCCGCCGCAGCAAACAGGCAGAGTGTGCACCAGGTTCCGATCAGAATGGGCTGGATGATGATAAAGAAGATGCTGACCGCGCCCAAGGGCACGATCATCACACCGAACAGGATCACCAGCCACGGCATCGTGCGCCAGCGATTACGGCCTCCTATGATGCCGGTGAGTATCTCCAGCACATAAGTCACAGCGCCGAGGCCGGCATCGGGAACAGGCCATGCCTTTGATACCTCAGAGGTGATGATGGTTTCGGTGCCAACGCTGAAATAGGGATCCCAGGCGTTCCCGATATGGCCCAACTGATAGGCGGCAAGATAGCGGGAGACGTAGAGCCCTATAAACGCCAGGAAGATGATCGGTATGCGCTGCATCCACGACGACGGGCTGTAATCCCATCCGGGCGGGATGTCGGGGCCGGTCATGCTTGCCATCAGACCGACGCCGGGAATAGGCCGCGTCAGAATTGCAAAACCGATTACCAGAGAACCTACCAAGGTATCATTGAGATAAGCCGCAGCGCTTGGCGTCCAGAACACCAAGGGCGCAAACAATAGCCACAGCCCGACCGCCGCGTTGGCGATGCGCGCCCACGCCATCGTCCGCGACAGCGATAACGCTGCCAACAAAAACACCAGAGCCCCGCTTATCAGATCGTTGATTATCATCGCCTGGTCTTGATAACCCAGAATCGGTGGACTGGTCATCAGCCAGGTACCCATCGCCATGTTCAGGAAATGTGCCCAGAGGTTTTGCCGGCGCTCGTCGCGCATCGTCCGATTATAAGCTTCCAGGAACTGATCGGCGGGTTCGGCCTCTGTAGACAAGGTCTCAATCCATTCAGGCGGCGTGAGTTTATTGCGTTTATACCAGCTCAAGGGATCGACCTTGAGTTCCTTAACAATCGCCGGCAGAGCGTCGCGTAGTGAATGCTTTGACTCCCAACCCAGCAGCTTCCTGGCCCTGGATATATCCAGTTCATAGTGATCATCAGCCAGGTCAACCATGAACGGCTTGATAAAGGGTTTTTCGCCTTTGTCGATAGAATCCGGAATGACAATCTCCATCTGGTTCTGCAAATGAGCGCCGGTTTTGGCCAGGATTTTCGGCAGGGTTTCCGTTGCCCATGTTTCGCCGTGGATCAAAACCCCGATTTCGTTTTGCAGAGCCTCATAGCCCATCGTCGACGGTTCGCCCAGAAGCAGCGGGGTTTCGGCGGGTAATTCATTACGCCGCTGAACAATACGAACGATGGCATCGAGCAGGTCATCGATATGAATAAACGACTGGCCGTGGGAGATAGTTCCAGCGAAGACGCGGCTGGAAAACTGGCGTTCGTAGATCCGCTGTATCTGATGCGCCAGTGTAGGTGGCTGGACATGATCGGTATATACGCCCGCAATGCGCGGCAGTACATAGTGAATGGCGCCATGCTCGGTTTGAACGACTTTTTCCGTCTCGAGCTTTGACTGTGGATAGGCCCACTTGGGTTTGAGCGGCCAATCCTCAGTGATAGGCACACCGGGCTCGGTGGGCGCGTGAACCAGCATCGTGCTGGCATAGACGAACTGTTCGACTTCGAAGTCTTGCAGGGACTGGAGCAAGCGGCGGGTGCCTTTGACATTGACTTCCTGATACAGCGGATTGGGCTCGCCGGTGAAATCATAGTAGCCGGACAAGTGTATGACCGAGACGAAATGATTGCCAAAGCGCTTTCGCAATTCATCCATGGCCTTTTTGACCGAGCTGTCCGAGGTTAAATCGCAGGGTACGCAATCCGGATACTTTGCACATCCGGCTTCCTGATCCAAGCCGACGACACAATAATCCTGTGCCAGTGCCTTGCTGAGCGAAAGCCCGAGAAAGCCGCCGATACCGGTAATCAATATGATGTCTTTCGCGGCGCCGGCAGTATTTTTATCTACCGGGCCTTCCTTTTTCTGTAAAACGATGTCGTCATCTTTACTCATGATAGTTTTCTCCTCAACTGTTTGAACGGTCACAGGTCTATCGGGTAACTTGCCTATCCAGTGATTCGTTACGACCCCATAAAGCGTATCGAGGAAGGCGTTTTATTTCTGCCCTACCTCGTTTGTTGTTGTCAAGCTTGCTTGTTAACTGTGCAGTATTTACATTCCAACCGTGGTTCTCAACTTATATTGTATTCATCTACCTTTTTCGCCAACGCTTGCAGTTCGGCAGAAATTATCACGAGGTATTCCGGGGTATTACTCAATTGTCGCAATGACGCGGGTAAACTATTTAATTGAAGCCGAGCATGCTCTCTGGCCTCAATCAGCGTCGGCTGCCTTGCTACCGTCTTTCCGCCCTGCATAACCCATTGCAGTAACGGTTGGTCTGCACAAGGCGCCTTGTCAACGGTAACGGTATCTCCGGACATAACGCCGTTATCATCATAGTTACGATAAACCTGTTTACGTCCGGGCCAGGTGGCTTTCCCTTCCGAGCGCTTGCGCCGGGCAATTCCGGCATATTCCTGCAATTTATAGGCGCAGTCGAGATAAGGGGCATCGGCTGAGGTATCCAACTGTGTGCCGATGCCAAAGCCATCAATCGGAGCTTGCTCGGCCATCAATTTTTCAAGTTTATATTCATCAATGTTGCCGCTGGCAAAGATGGTGGTATCGTTAAGGCCGCCACGGTTAAGAATTATCCTGACTTTTCGGGCATGATCGGCCAAATCACCGCTATCCAGACGAACACCCTTGATTTTTATACCTTGAGCATGCAATGCGGCCGCCAGATCGACTACTTTTTGCGCACCGGCTTCGGTATCGTAAGTGTCGATCAAAAACACGACATTATCGGGATTAGCTTCGGCAAAATCGGCAAAGGCCTGACTCTCGCGGCGGTATGCCTGAATAAAAGAATGCGCCATCGTGCCAAAAATGGGAATGCCAAAATGCATCCCGGCAGCCACCGTCGCTGAACCCGTAAACCCCGCCAGATAACTTGCCCGTGCCGCCAACAGCGCGGCTTCGCTGCCGTGCGCCCGGCGCATGCCGAAATCAACCAGCAGCTTGTCCGGCGCGATCAATACCGAGCGCGCGGCTTTAGAGGCAATCAGGGTTTGAAAATGCAGTAGGTTGATAATCCTGCTTTCAATCAATTGCGCTTCGGGCAGCGGCGCGGTAATGCGCAATATCGGTTCGTTCGCGAAA
This sequence comes from Methylobacter svalbardensis, assembly GCF_037671525.1. Lineage (NCBI taxonomy): Bacteria > Pseudomonadati > Pseudomonadota > Gammaproteobacteria > Methylococcales > Methylococcaceae > Methylobacter > Methylobacter svalbardensis. The sequence goes on along the minus strand of NZ_JAWPOH010000039.1, from coordinate 26,411 downwards.
AACACCGTGCCTTCAGGCATCGCATGAACAGCGCCGGTAAATTTCAATGTCTCAAGCCGATCAAGCAGGGTCGGCTTAAATCGCCCGGTGCTTGCCAGCCATGCAATTTCATCGGAAGAAAATCGCAATTGTTCCAGATACGTTAAAACCTGGGCCAGACCTGCCGCGATCAGATAGCCCCGGTTTTCAGGCAGTTTTCTGACAAAAAATTCGAAGACGGCAAGCTCTTCCATGTCCTGTTCATAATAGCCCTGAAGCATGGTGAGCTGGTAGAGATCGGTAAGCAAGGCGCTGTTTGGCATTATCTGATTATAGCCAAGGTAATAGGTATCGCACCCTTTTGAATCATTTCGTTGATTGCGTTTTCCCCATCTTGGGGCCGAACGTTCACGGCGCGTATGGCATCCGTTAACAACAGCACCTTGTAATGGTAATTCAGGGCATCAAGCACCGTACTCAAAACGCAATAATCGGTAGCCAATCCGCCGATGAACAAACGGCTGGCCTCCACGTTATCCAGTTGCTCCTTGAATGTTGGGTTGGCAAAATCCGAATAGTCCTCCTGTCCAGCTTCGGTAGCCTTGGAAAAAATCTTAGCCGAGACAGGGAGATGCAGATCAGCTGCGAATTCTGCGCCTTTAGAACCGGCGATGCAGTGCTCCGGCCAAGGGCCGCCTTGCCGAATAAAAGAGCAATGGTTAGCCGGATGCCAGTCGCGGGTTACCAACACAGGCAATTGACGATTGATAAATTGATCGATATAGCCATTCAAGACGGGTATGACCTGATCCCCCTCCGGTACAGCCAGACTGCCGCCGGACAAAAAATCATTTTGGATGTCGATGACTATTAAAGCATCGCCTTTACCCAACTCGATTTTATCGGTATTTTTCCTTTTGTTAGTCATAGGCGACACGTCTCGCGCTGTTGGATTGGGCCATGAAAGACTCGCCCCCACCACCCTGGTGACTATCGGCGAGAACCAATAAAATATTTCCTGCTCGGATAATTTAATGCCGATATATCCGCGTCTGAAAATTTATAACAGGTAAATAAAATCAATAAAATCCGTATCGTTACCTATATCGGCATCGGCTGTTAGCTTGCGAGTTGACGATTCCATTGCCAACGCCCATAGGTATTTCTGCATATTGTACAAAGGCTTGGTTTTTTCTAAGCTGTAACGGTCAAGTTCATGGAGAAACAGACACGGATCAGGCGGATTTATCTTCCGTGGGGTAGGGCGTGGGGGGGGGGGGGGGGGGGGGGGCCCCCCCCCCCCCCCCCCCCCCCCCCCCCGGGGGCGGGGAAAACCAACACCCAAAAC
>NZ_JAWPOH010000039.1:0-25074 GCF_037671525.1 Methylobacter svalbardensis | reverse complement strand
CCCCTTTCTTTTGTTTTTTTTTGTGGGGGGGGGTGGGGGGGGGGGGGCCCCCCCCCCCCCCCCCCGCCCCCCCCCCCACGCCCTACGACGGATGTCTCTAGGCAAGGAACAGCCAATCTTGCTGGACAACGATAAGGAATAAAGCCATGAAACAGTTACATCGAATCACCCGCACCGATGACACGCACTGGGTAGGAGACGGCTTTCCGGTACGCACGCTGTTTTCCTACAACACGCCGGACGCCGAGGTGAGCCCGTTTCTGATGCTGGATTATGCAGGCCCCGCCGAATTTCCGCCCGCATCGACACCCAGAGGCGTAGGCATGCACCCGCATCGCGGTTTCGAGACTGTTACCCTTCTTTATCAAGGTGAAGTCGAACATCATGATACCGCAGGCCATGGCGGCCTAATCGGCCCCGGCGATGTGCAATGGATGACTGCGGCCAAGGGCCTTCTGCATGAAGAGATGCACTCCGCCGCCTTTACCCGGCAAGGAGGCACCTTTGAAGCGATACAGCTTTGGGTCAACCTGCCCGCCAAATATAAGATGATTGCGCCGCACTATCAGTCCATAACCGATGGCCGGATTCCGGTGGTAAAGCTGGATGACAAAGGCAGTGTCGTGCGGGTGATTGCAGGAGATTATCAAGGCGTTAAAGGGCCTGCAAACACCTATACTCCGATTAATTTATGGGATCTGCGCTTGTCGGCCGGGCAAACTGTTGAACTTGATTTTCCCGAAAATTACACAACGCTGCTGTTTGCCTTGAAAGGCAGCGTAAAAATCAATAATTCAGCAACGATCAACGATGCCGAGCTGGCGTTTTTTGAACGCTTAGGCAAAACGATTACCCTGACCGCGCTCAAAGAGGCCACGCTGCTGATCATGAACGGGGAACCGATTGACGAACCGATAGCCGGTTACGGACCGTTTGTAATGAATACCCAGGAAGAAATCCGGCAAGCCATTGAGGATTTTGATGCCGGGCGCTTTAAGTCATAGCCGATGCCGAGTTGAATCCGTATTTTATTTAACCCTTTCAAATGCGTAACGGACTATTCGGAACACGAGGCCTGAAATTTCTTTGCCTAGCGTTGATATTGGCATTGAACGGCTGCAATCCGGAAAAACAGTGGCAATTGCAGGAGACTACCGGTCATCTGCCGGACCTGCGTTTCTCGCTGATGTCTGACACCGGACAAGCCGTAACCGATCAAACCTATCAAGGCCATCTGGTCATGCTGTTTTTCGGTTTCACGAACTGTCAGGTCGAATGCCCGACCACCCTGTTCCGTTTGACAAAAATAGTGCGTCATTTGGGCGATCATGCAAATCGCACCCGTATTCTATTGGTCACACTGGACTCCGGTCGCGATACCCAACAAGCTTTGCATCGCTACGTGACCGCCTTCGATGCCGGACATGTGATTGGCTTGGCCGGCATCGACAGTGAAATAGAAAATCTCGCAAAACGTTATCGGGCCGCTTATCGTCCTAAAAAACCGGATTCCGACGACATTGTTCACAGTGCGGCGGTTTATGTTTTCGATACCCAAGGTCATGCGCGCTTGCTGGTAACGCCGGATGATACGATTGAAACGGTTGCGAACGATTTGCGGCATCTGCTGGATTCATTGAGGCTGTAGCCAAATGAACCCGCTGCAATGGCTCGTTCCTTGGGAGACATCATTTTTCATTGTCATCGTAACAGCCGTTACAGCCATGCTATTTATTAGGGGCTGCTTGAGATGTCGGCTCCTCTTTCGGCAAAAACTATACTTTGGAGCCGGTCTGTTATCGATGTATATCGTCACCCATACCCAGGTCGACTATTATGCCGAACATGCGTTTTTCGTTCATCAATTCCAGAGTCTCGTGCTTCATCACTTGGGTCCGTTTTTCATCGTACTGGCCAGCCTAAAGATGTGCTGTCGGCAGCTATACAGTCTGATTACGGTTTCTTTTGCAGCGCACGTCGTAACGATGATACTTGGCGCGTCGTCACCGGAGAGGCCTGATTACCCCAGCTATTGCGAATAAAGCTAAGTACTTCGGCAATTTGCCGGTCGGAAAACTTTTCCGCAAAACCGGGCATTTCCTGATGTTCCTGCCCGGCTTTCGCTTGTGCAGTCTTGCTGCCTTCAAGTAACAGATGAATCAATGAGATAGCATTTTCGGAAAGAACGATCGAATTTCCTGCGAGTTTCGGGAATTTACCCGGTTCGCCATGTCCAGTTACCTTATGACATTTCGCGCAGAATGACTGGTAAAGACCTGCGCCGGGATACTCCATCTCGCCGGTTACCATTGCTGACATCTTCCTGGAAACGCTTGGCGTGTCCGGTTTATACGCGGGCTTTTCGCCGTGAGCGGGAAGAGACTTTAAGTAGTGAGCGATCGCATTCAGATCGTCTTTATGTAAATATTGTGTGCTGTTTTCGATGACATTAGTCATGCTGCCAAAGACTGCTATCTGGTTGCTGTGACCTGTTTCCAGAAACGAAACGATGTCCGCTTGGGACCATCGCCCCAAACCGGAAGCGGGGTCTCCGGTAAGATTCGCTGCAAACCAGTTATCCACCACAGCGCCGCTTAAATACAGCGGAGACGATTCTGAATAGGCTTTTTCCTGGAAGGCCAGGCCGCGCGGCGTATGGCAGGCGCCGCAATGACCTAAAGACTGCACCAGATAGGCACCGCGATTCCACTGAGCATCGCGGTCAATATGCGGTTTAAAGCGCTTATGTTTGACAAAAGCCGCGTCCCAGAAAATCAGACTCAAGCGTATATTGAAAGGGAAAGGCAGTTTCGTTTCGGGAGGCTTATGGTTGACAGGCGCCACCTCATTCATGAAATAGGCGTAAAGCGCACGAATATCGTCATCCGTAATAGCCGTGAACGATGGATAAGGCATCGCCGGGTACAGGCGCCTGCCGTCCTTGGTAACGCCGTTTCGGACGGCGCGACTAAAATCGTCCAAGCTGTAGTTGCCGATGCCGGTGAGCGGGTCCGGGGTAATATTCGTCGAGTAAATTATTCCGAAAGGCGAATTGAGCGGCAGTCCTCCGGCGAACGGCGGAGATTGCGGTCCGGCCGTGTGGCAGGCCACGCAGTCGCCAACCCTGGCCAGATAAGCTCCCCTGCTAATGTCCGCCGAGTCTGCTTGCTGCGCCACGGCAAGGCTCGATAATAATGCCGCGCAGGCGCAGGCTGCGATCTTGACGGTCGTCCGATTTAAGAGAGCCCTGAAGGCGAAGATTATTAAAACCATGAGCTGCATGGCGGCACCAGCAAAATTACGCAGATGTTGAAGATAATTGCAACGATGAAGATGAAACTCGACATTGCGCTTAATTTCACTAAAAATCGGTTTCTATTTTCGCCAACTGACTTAGCGTCAGATTGCCGCCATGAGGTCCATGCAACCAGTCCGGACAGGAGAGCTACCGCGAAGCAGGCAATGCTGATTATGGCCAGTATTACAGGCAACCCCTCCCAGATCGGCGCAGTCAGAGGCATCCGGTAGGGATAGCAGGCATGGGCGGCAAGCGGCTCACTCAAAAACAGTTGCGTTATCCAGGCGACAGGCGCGCCGAACAGACCCACTGCTATTTTTATCATACTCACCTGGCCATGACGTGGGGCAGGTGGTTCAATAGACGAAGTGTTGTGTAAAAGGCTCATCGTCTGTTCTAGTAAAGATATGGTGATAGATACAAGGTTGTAAATACAAACAGCCAGACCACGTCGACAAAGTGCCAGTACAGCCCGCCAATGGTAACGGCCGCATAGCGTCTGTGATCAAAATAACCGAGCGCTATCCAAAGCAGCAGCACCATCAGAATGACCAGACCCACGATCACATGAAGCATATGGAATCCGGTAATGGTGAAGTACAGCGATCCATACAGATTCGATGTCATATCGTAGGTAAGTTTGCTCCATTCATTAAGCTGAATGACCACGAAGCCAATGCCAAGAGTGACCGCCAACGCCATCGATACGAGGCTCCAGCGTAGTAGCGAGCGCTGAATGCAGCGCTCGCACGCCCAGACGAATGCACTGCTGGCGAGCAAAATCACAGTATTCACGCCCGGCATGACCAGCATGGGCAAACCCTCAGGCGGCCAGTGCTGCTCCGATTGAGATGCCAAGTAAAAGTAGGTAAACAGCAGATAGCCGAACAGGGAACCTTCGGTGACAATCAGCGCCAGCACTCCCCACCAGCCGCCGGCTCGTTTGCCGTCGCTGCCTACCGGCAGTGCTTTGGCGATTTGTATTGCTTCAGCCATGGACGGTCTCCTTATCGTGTTTGTTGTCCGGCACACGCTGGACCAGGGCTTTTCTCGGCCACATCCATACCGTCAGCGACAGGCTGCAAGTCAGAGCCATCAGCACCGTAAAATCCCGCCAATGCAGCAACAAGCCGACGAAAACCAAGGCACTAAACAGCCCGAGAAAGAAGGGGGTATAGGAATCTTCCGGCATTTTGAGAATGATGTCCGGTTTGGCATCGAGCGGCGTCGTGCCTATCGTTTCCCGTCCTTCCATCAGCAAATAACCTTGATCAAGACTGGAACGGCCGGCGCTTTCATCAAGCCGTTCCTCCCATAACGGATGTCGGCTGGCGACAAACGGAATGACCGCAAAGTTGTAAGCGGGCGGCGGCGATGGCACAGCCCATTCCAGCGTCGGCGCATCCCAGGGATTCGAAGTCGCCGGCACGCCGCGCTTCAGACTGACAAGGATGTTGACCAGAAATATCAAGATACCGGCAGCAAAAACAAACGATCCGACCGATGTGAGCATGTTGACCGTAGTCCAGCCCATATGCGGCGCGTAGGTGTATATTCGGCGCGGCATACCCAACAGGCCAGCCAGGTGCATCGGGAAGAAGCCCAGATTGAAGCCGATGAACATGACCCAGAAACTCCATTTGCCGAGCGTTTCATTCATCATGCGGCCGAAAAATTTGGGAAACCAGTAATAGATTCCGCCGACAACCGGAAATACATTGATGCCCAGCAACACATAATGCAAATGGGCGACGATGAAGTAGGTTTCGTTCAGCTGAAGATCCAGAGGCACCGCTGCCGTCATCACGCCCGAAAGTCCGCCGATAACAAAAAGAATAACAAAACCGGCGAAAAACAGGAACGGCGTATTGAACACCGGACGTCCCAGCCAAATGGTCGCCAGCCATGCGAATACGGCGACGGCGCTCGGGATCGAAATCACCATGCTGGCGGCACTGAAAAACGACAGCGCAAGCGTCGGCAAGCCGGTTGCGAACATGTGATGTATCCAGACGCCAAAACCCAGCAGCATGGTCGCCATGGTTGCAAGCGCAACCGCCGAGTATCCGACCAGCGGACGTCGGCAAAAGGTAGGCAGCGCGTCGGATACGATACCCATCGCGGGAAGCACGACCGCATAAACCCAGGGATGCCCGAACATCCAGAACAAGTGTTGCCAAAGCAGCGGCTTACCGCCATTCAGTACATCGAAGAAATGCGTACCCAATTGGCGGTCCATCCACAGCAGAAAAAAGGCGAGACTGACCGAGGGAATAGCAAAAATGTTGGCGACCGATGCGGTCAGCGTTCCCCAAACGAGGATCGGCACCCGGTCGATCGACATGCCGGGGGCGCGCATCCGAAATAACGTGACAATGAAATTGATAGACCCGACGGTTGTGGAAATCCCCAGCAACACCATGCCGAGCGCGTAGACATCGATGTTGGGGCCGGTGTTATAGTCCTGTCCGGAAAACGGCACGTAGTTGAACCAGCCTGCGTTCGGCGCCTCTCCCAGAGGAAAGCTGGCGTAGAGAAATATACCGGCAAACAGGAAAATCCAGTACGAAAGAGCGTTAAGACGCGGGAACGCCATATCCCGCGAACCCAACATAAGCGGCCATAAATAGTTGGAAAATCCCGACAGTATCGGCAGCGAGTACAGAAAAATCATCGTCACCCCGTGCATCGTGAACAGTTGGCTGTACTGCTCCGGCGTCAGCAGGGTCTGGTCCGGGCGTGCGAGTTGCAGACGCATGATCAGCGCCTCGACTCCGCCCATCAGCAAAAAAATAAAGGCGGTGACAAGATAACGCATCCCTATGGTTTTATGGTCAATCGTCGATAACCAGCCACGCCATCCGGGAGCCGATTCCCATAGTTCGGCGAGTCTTCTTTCGGCAGGCGATCCGATCGGCGCGAATCCCACCTCGGGCACACGACTGAGGCTGGAGTCAGGGATACTTTGATCGACATCTTTCATGAGTGGCTCTCCTTAGTTAAGTGTCGATAAAAATGCCGACAGCGCGTTAAGCTCCGTCGCCGTTAGCGCCATGCTGGGCATGCGCGCACCCGGTTTTAGGTCCTGGGCATGAGTAATCCATTGCGCCAAATGATCCGGGGTATTGGTTAACAATCCGGCGGCAATCAGGCGGCGCGAGTTCAGATGCGTCAAATCGGGTGCATGGGCGCCCACGGCCTCGGTTCCCCGGATGGCATGGCAACCGGCGCAACGATCCAGAAACAGACTTTTTCCCGCATTAATGCCGGCAGTCATTTCGGCTTCTCCACGCTGGGCGTCTTGCCATGTCCTAAATTCATCCTCGCTTTGCGCAACAATTTCCAAACTCATGTGTGCATGCTGGACCCCGCAATATTGCGTACATTGCCCGCCATAAACGCCCTCGACATCGGCCTGGATCCATTGCTGATTGGCCAGACCCGGAATCATTTGGGTTTTTCCGGCCAGCATCGGCACCCAAAACGCATGAATAACATCTGCGCTTTTCAGCTTGACCAGAACAGGCTGGCCGACCGGGATATGGATCTCGTTTGCGGTCACAAAGCTGCGGGTCGGATCATCATCTTCATACTCGACCTTCCACCACCAGTCGTAGCCGGTGACAGTCAGCTTCAGCGCCGGAGCATGCGTTGGCTTTGCGATCGCATTGAGCGTAATCAGTGTATAAATAGCCAGCGCGAACAAAATGCAGGTGGATACGCCGGTTCCGATATAGATCCAGGGCATCCCTTCATCTTCGCGGCCGATTGAACGGGGATCTTCAGCAGGGCGTTTACGAAAAACAGCCCCGACCAGCAGCAGTGCGATGATAACGAAGATTGCCGCCAAAAGCGCGACAAACACCCATCCCAAATACATCGTGGGCGTTGAGGCCGGGCCGTAACTATGTAAAAAATAGTTAAGCGGAGCGACTTCGTTTTCAGATGATGCGGCGGAGGCAGGCGCAGCCGCGAGGGTACATAAAAAAAATGCGTAATTGCCCGCGACGCCACGGAGAAATCCGGATTCGGAATTGTTCATTTATTTTTCCTGTCCCTATCCAAGCGGTTGTTAGGCTGATTGCTTCTTCGCTACTTCCGCAACATGAGCCCCCTGGAAACGGGCGATTTTCAGTTCGTTCTCCGACGGTTGCCGACTACCATCGACCCCGGCAAGCGTGCTCGCTCCATAGGGCGATCCGCCGGTAATTTCACTCATGTTCAGGATCTCCTGGCAGGAATAGGGAACGCCCACGATGATCATGCCCTGATGCAACAAGGTGGTATGAAACGAGGTGATCGTGGTTTCCTGTCCGCCATGCTGAGTAGCCGTGGACGTGAACACGCTGCCGACCTTGCCGATCAAGCTGCCGTTCAGCCACAACCGGCCGGTTCGGTCGAGAAAATTGCGCATCTGCGCGCACATGTTGCCGAAGCGTGTCGGCGTGCCGAAAATGATGGCGTCGTAGTCCGGCAACTCATCCACCGTCGCGATCGGCGCAGCCTGATCGAGTTTGGCTCCGGCCTTTCGCGCCACGTCTTCCGGCACCAGATCGGGAACGCGCTTGATGATGACCTCGGTGCCTTCAACATTACGCACGCCTTCAGCCACCGCTTTCGCCATGGTTTCGATGTGGCCGTACATGCTGTAGTAAAGAACCAGAACTTTTGCCATAGTGTATCTCCTCATTGCCTACGGTCTTGCAGTGAGCCTGACTTAAAGCTAACCACGCACGGCCCAGGAAAACCCAAAAATGAGAAATGGCCGCGCGCCGGTTAAGCGTCATGTCGGGCATTTATGTTGGCTATGAGCTACCGACAGCTGGAGTGCAGGCTTCGCCTGTAAGCGCAAGCGAAGCTTGCACTCCCGTTACAATGAGTTGCTTTCAATACATATAGCCTTTTATTTCACTCTGACCCCTGATTATTCCGGCACAGATCGGTAATATTCAGATAATCCTAAACGCTTTAATCATGCGCCGCGAGCGGGTGATGCTGCACGTTTTCCTGGGCGATCGCTTCGGCAGGCGTCGGCTCTCCTGCGACAGCGCGTTTGATCGCCAATTTAGTGGCCTCGTAATTCCAGTCCTGGATTTTATTGTTGTCCTTGGCATCCCAGTGGATAAAAACACCGACGCAAATAAATATATCATCGGCTTCTTCCAGGGGAATTACACCCTCTTTGACGCTATCGACCACCGCTTTGGCCACGCCCCGTTCTGCAGGTCCGAACATTTGGGTTGCCTGTTTCTCGTTCTTGATTTCGACTTTGTTGAACATGACGGTATTAGGCTTAGCCATAAGATTGGGCGCGACCAGCGCCAGTAGGGAATTATCGCCCCGTTTCTGATTGGTCAGTGTGATACAAAATGCAAGTTCTGCGGCGCTGCCTCGCGGCCCCATGATCAGGTCGATATGGGCTAATTCATTACCCTCACCTACCAGAGCTTCACTTACCAGTACTTTATCGATTTTTGGCATTTTCATGTTGGTTTCTCCTGTTGAGATTTCGAATCAATCAATTCTTGAATTCATATGAGTGCTAGTTGATGGCTGTATTTTGATACAAGAACAGCCACTGACAGCCAACGCAATAGCCGTATAACGTAAAGCTAACCGGACGCGGATCACGAAAACTCAAAAATAAAAAAATGGTTTCATGGCCGCGCTTCGGACAAGCACAATATTAGGCATTTAATTTACTCCGCCCTCAATTATTCCTATCAGGTCACCCGCTGGGATAGCTCCATCGGAACGGCCTTTACGATAGGCATGGAAGTCGTCAACGCCGCCGACCACGGTTTTGTTGCCGCTGAACGAATACATACTTCTATGTCCATCGATAATGCCCCGACGAAAATGTTATTTAGTCTGGTTTTTCATGCTGTTTAACCTCTCTGAATTAAGCCGTGAAAAGCTCACCCATAAGCTACGTAGCACCCCGCGCACTATTCTGGCGGCTATTGGCGAGAACAAATGAAATATCTTCCGTTTCGATTAATTTAATGCCGCTATACCCGCGTCTGAAAATTTATAACATGTGAATAAAATCAATAATATTCGTATCACTACCTATATCGGCACCCGCATTAACGTCCAACCGATAAGGCCAGACGACCTTCATTGACCAATTCGATCCTCGTGCCCAGCGACCGGCTTTCCCTGTCCAGGACTTGCTGCAACCAGCGAATATCATCGGGATGTGCGTAACTCAAGCGGAAACGTCTTATTTGCATGGGCGTCATGGTCAAACTGACCAGATTTCCTGTTGCCAAGTCCAGGGTCACAAAATACATCAAGGTCAAATCGCCCCGGAATTCCTCGTATCCTGTAATGCCTTCGTAGTCGTTCAGAAAGTCGCCGCAGCCGAACAGGATCGGTTTGCCCTTGTAGACCTCGATACCCTTGGGATGGTGCGATGAGTGGCCATGCACGACGTCCACCTGGGCCTGGTCTATCAATCGGTGCGCAAACTCCCTTTGCGCGCTTGAGACACTGTAACCCCAGTTTCCGCCCCAATGAATCGAAGCCACCACCCAATCGCCTTGCTGCTTAAATCCTGAAATCCGCTTGGCGATGCGGCGCACCGTGTCCCCGGACAAGTCCGGCAGTAAACTCACGCCGGACTTGTCGATGCGAGCGCCCCAAGCCCAAGGAATACCGCTACTTTCGTCGCCGAAACCGAATACCAGCACGCGTCCTTTCCCTGCCACCTCGATAATCGCCGGCGCTTCGGCTTCTGAAAGGTTTCTGCCCGCCCCCGCGGCCTTGAGGTTCGCAGCGGACAAAGTGTCTAAAGTCTCCGTCAACCCGTCATAACCCCAATCCAGAACATGATTGTTGGCCAGAACGCAGCAGTCGATCTTCGCCGCAGCAATGCAGGGGATGTTCCTCGGCTGCATCCGGTAATTGATGTCTTTGCCGGGCCAAAATTCCGGGCTGGCCGTCACCGCTGTCTCAAGGTTAATGATGCGGACGTTGGGGTTAGCGCGCCGAAGTTCTTCAAGCGCATCCCCCCAGATATAGGCAAAATCAACCGGTTTCGAAATAGGGCCGTTGACTTCCTCCGCGAGCTTCACATAACCCTTGGCGGAAGTCATATAAGGTTCATGAATCCGCGGATTGCCGGGGTACGGCAGCACCTGGTCGATACCCCGGCCGGTCATCATATCGCCGCACAGAAACAGCGTAATTGTTTGGGGCTTGCGAGAAGCGGCCTGAGATAAAAGGCTTGGATCTGGAATCATTTCATTTCTCCCTCACTGAACGCTGGTTCCCAAGCTCCAGCTTGGGAATTCGGTATGGGAAGCTCCAGCTTCCCGTCTCACGAAGCTGGAGCAGTATTTCTTAACTTCTGATGTTATGCATTGTCCACGAAAAGCACGAAAGGCACGAAAAATTAGCAACGTAGCTACGTAGGCCGGAATAAGCCGGCTCAAGCGATAGCGAGAACCGGCGTTTCCGGCACTCCGATTGTGCCGGAAACGCCCACCCTGGCTGACGCCGGGCGGGCTTATTCCGGCCTACATCGGAGTCATTCAGGCATTCATCCCAAATGGCGATCTTGAACAGACTTGTTGTATAACGTGAGCGCCGGAGCATAGGAACGATGTGTTTTAACTATTTTCGTGCTTTTCGTGGACCACGCTTTTTTTATCATGTCCGTGCGTAACATCAGTTAACTTGATAACAGTGCCCCGCTAGGCGACCTTCAAGCAAGCGATTGAGTTCAGCTTTACATGAAGCTTACTTCATAAAATCAACGGGCAACATACGTTTATAAACTAATGAGGTAAGTATTTATAAGTATTCATTATCCGAACAGATCGGTATATGCTTCATTAAAGTTTTATAGCAACGATGCGATGCGTATGAACAAGAAAACCATCTTGAAACTGCCATTTGAAAACCGGATCCAGGCCGGACGCCTGCTGGGAGAGGCGCTGGCTGGATATGCAAAGCGCCCGGACGTGATCGTCCTCGCCCTGCCCCGTGGCGGAGTTCCGGTGGGATTCGAGGTCGCCCGGATGATCGGCGCGCCGCTGGACATCATGCTGGTGCGCAAGCTGGGAACGCCAGGCCAGGAGGAATTGGCGATGGGCGCAATCGCCAGCGGCGGCGTATGCGTGCTGAACCCGGATATAATAGCGGTCCTCGATATCAGCCAAGAGGACATTGAGGCTGCCTCAGCAACAGAGCGGCACGAATTGGAACGGCGCGAGCGGGCTTATCGAGGGGATCAGCCTCCTCCCGCGATAGAAAATCACTGCGTGATTCTGGTGGACGACGGCCTGGCCACCGGGGCTAGCATGCTGGCCGCCGTCGCCGCGTTGAAGCAACAAAAGCCCGCCTCCATCGTGGTCGCCGTACCCGTAGCCCCGTCTGATACCGTACAGCGACTGCAAGAGGAAGCCGATGATGTGGTCTGCTTGGCAACGCCAGAGCCGTTTTCGGCCGTCGGCCGCTGGTATCGGGAGTTTCCGCAGACCAGCGACGATGAGGTCAAGTCTCTTTTGGCGCGCGCCTGGGCCAAGAAACCCAGCCCTAAACTTAACGGAAAAAGCCATGACTAATCCCGTATCCCCGGCTTCTATCGACGTCAGCATAACATTTAAAGACTTCTCTCTTCCCGGCCTCCTCGCTGTTCCCGAACATTCGAAGGGCCTTGTGGTGTTCGCCCACGGGAGCGGCAGCAGTCGGTTCAGCCGGCGTAATCGTTTCGTGGCCGAAATCTTGAACGAGGCCGGGATTGCCACATTACTTTTCGATCTGTTGACGCCGGAGGAGGAAGACATCGATCAGAGCACCCGTGAATTTCGCTTCGATATCGATCTGTTGACCGATAGGCTGATCGACGTGATCGACTGGGTGAGCCTGAAAACGGCGACAGCCGCGCTCCCGATCGGGTTGTTCGGAGCCAGCACCGGCGCGGCCGCGGCGCTGGGTGCCGCCGCTGCACGCGCCGACAAGGTGGCTGCTGTGGTCTCGCGCGGCGGACGTCCGGATCTGGCCCTGCCGCATCTTTCAAAGGTCAAAGCGCCTACGCTGTTGATCGTGGGCGGGGAAGACACCGTCGTGATCGAACTCAACCGGCAGGCGGCCGCGCAACTGCCGATTGAACACCGCCTGGAGATCATTCCCGGCGCCACCCACCTGTTCGAAGAAGCAGGCAAATTGGAACAGGTGGCGAACCTCGCCTGCGCTTGGTTCCTGCACCATTTTTCCGGCTCATGAATCCCGACGCGCTTCGGCTGTTTGCGCTGAGTGAAAGCCGTGCTCTAGGGGAAAGCATTGGTGCATCCCTCGGTTTGCCTCTGAGTGCGCACGAGGAAAGAGACTTCGAGGACGGCGAGCATAAGACTCGACCTCTGGAAAACGTGCGAGGCTGTGAGGTGTTCGTGATCCAATCGCTGTACAGCGAGCCGGGGAAAAGCGTCAACGACAAGCTTTGCCGCCTGCTGTTTTTCATCGGCGCGCTAAAAGACGCTTCGGCGCGATCGGTGACCGCCGTCCTGCCCTACCTGGGTTATGCGCGCAAGGACAGGAAAACCAAAGCGCGGGATCCGGTCACCACCCGCTACGTGGCGCAACTGCTGGAAGCCGTGGGCACCGACCGGGTAGTGACCCTCGACGTGCATAACCTCGCCGCTTTTCAAAACGCTTTTCGCTGCCCGACGGATCATCTGGAAGCCAAGAATCTGTTCGTCGAGCATTTTGCAGCACGGGTCCTAGACCTTGAGATGGTTGTGGTCTCACCCGACATTGGCGGAGTCAAACGGGCGGAACAGTTTCGGGAGGCGCTGAGCCTCCGTCTGAACAGGCCGACAGGCAGCGCCTTCATGGAGAAGCAACGCAGCGCCGGAATCGTCAGCGGCGAAGCGTTGGTGGGCGACGTCAAAGGCAAAGCCGCCATCATCATCGACGATATGATCAGCACTGGCGGCACGATCTCGCGAACTGCGCTCGCTTGCCGAAAACAGGGCGCGCAAAGCGTCCATGCCGCCGCCGCCCACGGCATTTTCGTGGGTAAGGCCGATCAAGTCGTGGCCGATCCCGCGCTGGACAGCCTCGTGGTCACCAATACGCTGCCGCCTTTCCGGCTCGACTCGGAACTCGTGCGTAACCGGCTGACAGTGCTGGATGCCGCGCCGCTGTTCGCGGACGCCATTCGATGCATCCATAACGGCGGTTCCATCGTAGACCTGCTGGGGGAGGAATAAAGGCATACATGAACTTAGAAAAATCATTTTATCCACGAAAAAGCACGAAAAGCACGAAAATATTCAAAGAGATACCAAATTGTATATCATCACCCAAAGAGTGAAAGGCTGTGCAATACAACATACCGATTTCCTTTCGTATCTTTCGTGTCTTTCGTGTCTTTCGTGCTTTTCGTGGACTACTGCGGTTTTTAGTTAACCTCTAAGCAAATATCGCTCTGCCAAGTCGAGATAGGTTTGGGCGAGGCGTAGCCAACGCTGATGATCCTGCACCTGGTGGTCGGCGATGTGCCAGACGGCGATCTTGGCGCGCAAGCAGGCGCGGAAAACCTTGTAAAATCCTATCAGCTCAATAGGACAAGTATCGCCGACCGCTTCGCGATAGTGACCTAGAATCTCCTCACCGATGTGGCTCGCACCGAGACGCTCGCATTCCATGGACAAATATGCCAGTTCATCCATAGGATCTAGGATGCGAAACTCCCGGTTGAATTCCAGGCAATCGATGATCACCGGCGGAGCTGTCAGGCAGATGTGCTGCGGCCTGAGGTCGCCATGCGCATCAATGATGCGCCCATCCCGCGCCCGCTGTTCAAGAAGGCCACCCTGTTCCGTCAGAAACTGCCTTTGTGCTGCCTCAAGACGATCCAGCAGCGCCTTGGGCAAAGCGTACCGGCTGTCACGCAACTCGATCAGATTGCTCTGAATGTCTTCCTCGAAGCGACGCCGGTATTCGGCCGGGCTGATAAATAAGGAATGAGAAAATCGATAGAAATCGGCCAGCACCTGACTGATATTTTGCACGTCCTCGGCATCGACCGTTCCTTCGAGGATCGCCGCATCAAGCATGCGGTCGGCGGGGAGGCGGCGCATCTGCACCAGCCAGTCCACCACCCGGCCTTCGCCGTCCAGCTGCAAGCTTCCATCTCCTTGTATTGTGAGCGGCACAGTGTCGAGATAAACCTGCCCGGCCAACCGCCGGTTGAGGCTTACTTCCCATTCGCAGTCTTTTTGCCTGGCTTCTAAGGTGCTAAAGTCCAGGAAGTCATACCGGACGGGCTTCTTCAGCTTGTAGGCAAAGTTTTCGGTCAAAAAGACGCAGGACATGTGGGTTTCGACGACCTCGATGCGCGTCGGTCTGTCTGGATAGTTATCCGGTTGTCTGAGAAAGGCTATCTTTTCTTCGATATGCATCAGTAACCACCGCTGTTAGTCCATATTTCAGCCCAGCCCCCAAACTCACCCGAACGAACCGGTCGGATATAGCGGATCTGGGCAGATTTAACGGCCACCTGTTGGTGGAACGATGTTAACGGGCAACAGGAGTTCTTTATGTTGAAAGTCGTATTGTTCCAATAACACGTTGTTTGGTCCCAACGGGGCTAATGGGTCCGCCTGAAATGTGAGTGAGGCAAGCTTATTTCTTTCCCCGGCCTTCAGATGGATCGGTTGGGGGAGCGGAAGGAGGGACAGTCCCGTATCAAGTTGAAAAGCCGATAACACATAAGTCACATCGACATCCGGGCCAGCTAATGAACTTACGAGAATAGGCAGTGTTGCCATGTTGCCCTGGGCAATGTTCAACGGCGTGGCTACGAAGGCCGTTAATACGTCCACTACGAAAAATGATAAGCCCACCTCGATGGGCTGCCAATTATCGCCCTGGATGATTAACTTTCCCGTAAATGTTCCCTCGTTGGGCGCCGTGTAGGCCACGCGCACGAGCAAATCCTGGCCTGCTTTCACGGCCAGTGGCTTCACTCCGTCGGAGGAATGCCCTCGCGGTTCGAGCAACTTGATTTGTTTTTGGGGGCCTTTGTGTCCGTGGGATAACTTCCGTGGATCGGCTACTTCGGTTACCCACTCCAAAACGGTTACATCCCTAACCATGAAGTGCGAAGTATCGCCTATAATGTGAGCGGCCACTGTTGTGTCCGCCGGCACATTCGTAATATGAACGCCGCCGGCAAAATTGATGAGTGTATAAAGGCCGTCCGTCGTATCCGAGGCAATATCAGGTCCCGAGGAGTTGGCCTGGACGCCGCTAAAGTCCAGCTCCTCAGGGCTGTACGAAACAATAATACTCATATAATTACCTGTTTGGGTGATGAAACACAGAACAATAACGCTATGGTCTAAATTTATGATACTCGCATCATAGGATGTAGTTAAATACGGATAACTACTTATTTTTCAATGCCGTAACAGAACACTGCTTAACCATTCAAGCTGTTGCAGTATGTTCGGCGTCGACGTTTTTTCATAATCAGCTTGCAATAAGGATTGTCAAAAGAATCACAGAATCCTCCATACCTTTAAGCGAATGCGGCTCTCCTGCTACAAGGTAGAGCAATTGACCGGAATGTAATTCTTGTGTTGTCCCCATAGCAGTAAGCTCAATCTTCCCTTGAAGGCATTGAACGACTATAGGCCCTGATACCTTGTGATTTGGATATTCTTTGCCTTTTGGTATTACAAGGCGCGCTAATTCTATTTCACCTGTTTTTATGATGGCCTTTGTTTTTTCGTTGGGTAAATCATCTGCCCAACTAGCAAGGTCAACAATTTCTCCGGGAGCCGCATGATGTGTTGCCATGGTTACCATCCTTCATTTTCAAAAATGAATTTAATTTTAATTTATGCACTAGCTTATTTATTTTAACTTTACAGGTATGATCCAATCCGATGGCGCGAGGCAGGCAGCATCCTTGCAGGCCTGGGCGCGGACGAGCAGGCGGATATTTTCTGCGTTTCCCGGAAGCGTCACCTTCACCGGAATGCTCACTTTCCCTTCATAAACGTTGATGTCGCCCAGCGGTGTAGTCATAGCCTGCGCCTCGGGATAGGTAGGCTTCACTTCCGCCTTGCCGGAATCCTCGCGTACATCAACAGAAGTGGAAATCAAAAAATCGAAACTCGCGGGATTGGCATTGACATGCCAGCCTTGGGCAATGTCCAGCACCGCCGTAACTGTGAGGCTATTGCCCTCGCGCTTCGGTTCCGACGCACTGACCTTCACATACGCTTTGGTTTCCATCGCCCCCTTTTTGATAACCGCTTCATCCGGTTGCTGTGCGGCCTTCGCTGCCGGTGCCAAATGATTCAGCCTCAGCAAGGCATGTACCATATGCGTATAGGCCCTCGGGTTCTCGGTGATGACCTGCCCGAAGGCAATAAGCAGCGCTTCGGCCTGCTGTTTCCATTCTGCATCGCCGATAATTTCATAAAGATCGAGCAAGGCCTGAGCCATCACCGCGTTACCGGAGGGAATGGCCGAGTCCATGGCGTTTTTCATCCGCACCAGCAGCTGCTCGCTGCCATCGGTGAAGTAATACCCGCCATGTTTCTCATCCCAAAATAGCTGCTTGGCCTTCGCCGCCAGTTCCTTGGCTGCTTGCAGATAGCTGTCCTCTTTGGCCGCGCGATAGATAGACACCAGCCCCTGAATCATGAAAGCATAATCCTCAAAATAGGCCGCAATCTCGGCCTTGCCGTCACGCCATGTGCGATACAGCGCCCCGTCTTGTTTCCGCAGATTAGACAGAATGAAATCGGCTGCGCGGCGGGCGGCATCGGTATATTCCGGCTTTCCTATGCGCTGTCCGGCGCGGGCGAACGCATCAATCATCAGTCCGTTCCAGGACGTGATGATTTTGTTGTCAAGATGCGGCAATTTGCGCTTGTCCCGCGCTTCCCGCAGCGCGGTCATCACGGCCTGCTGTTTATTAACCGTATCCTCGTAAGACAGTCCTTTCTCTATCGCACTCCCCGAAAGCGGTTGATTCAGATACAGCACCCTGCCGTCCTCATGCTTATGGCCGGGAATCTTAGGTATCTCTGCCAATCCGTAATGTTGCACAAGCCATGCGCAGGAATCCGCATCCAGGGCCACATACAGCTCCGCATCCGTCCATGCGTAATACGCGCCTTCCACGGCGTCAGTCTCGGCATCAAGCGCAGAATAGAAACCACCGTCCTTATCTGTCATCTGCCGGAGCGTGAAGTCGAAAATCCCTTCGGCGACGGCACGGTCGTCGGGCTTGTCGGAAAGCGCGTAAAGCTCAGTATAGGCTCGCCCCAGCAGCGCCTGATTGTAGAGCATCTTCTCGAAATGCGGGATGCGCCATTGTGCATCGGTGGCGTAGCGATGGAACCCGCCGCCGACATGGTCGTGTATCCCGCCCGCTGCCATTTTCTCCAGCGTACCGCGCGCCATCTCCAGGCACGTGTTGTTGTTGGTCAGGCGGTAGGCCTCAAGCAGGAACAGCAGTGCGTCTTCATTGGGAAACTTCGGAGCCTGGTAAAACCCGCCCAGCCGGTTGTCGTAATAATCGCTGAAATGGCTGATCAGCGCCTCCACCAGCCGGCTGCCGGGAAGCGAGCTGCTTTGGGCATTGTTTTCCTGTTGTTTGATCTGGATGATGGCGCTGGCCAGCCGCTCGGCCTGCGCTTTAAGGGCTACCTGATCCTGCATCCATACGTAGTGGATCTGCTCAATGAGCGACGTGAAGTCCGCCGGCGGGAAATAGGTGCCGGCGTAAAACGGCTTGAGATCGGGCGTGACAAATACGTTGTTCGGCCAGCCGCCGCTGTGCGTCATCATCTGGGTGGCCATCATGTAGAGTTCATCCACGTCCGGGCGCTGCTCCCGGTCGATCTTGATGCTGACGATAGACTCGTTCATCAATTTGGCGATCTCTGGATTCTCAAAGATCTCCCGTTCCATTACATGGCACCAGTAGCAGGTGGAATAGCCGATGGAGAGCAGAATCGGCTTGTTTTCCGTCCGCGCCTTGGCAAACGCTTCCTCGCCCCACGGATACCAGTCAACCGGGTTATGCGCGTGCTGGAGCAGATACGGGCTGCTCGAATCAATTAGCCTGTTTGTAGCGGCATGCGTCGAAATAGAAAAAGTCAAAATCCCTCCAAATTAAAGCCAGTGTATTTTCCAAGATTAAAGATTCTTATGGGACTCACAGAATAACTCAGGCAGCTTGTCGCCAAACAGCAAGGTCGAAGCTTCGCTAGCAGAGGCATTGTTTTTCCGGCAGGTTCAAAGATAGCTACGGACACTGCAAAAAATATCCACGCCTTTTTGGCGATTTCATGTCGGTTTCTCCTATTTTCTTATCTAAGTTGAAGGTTGTGTTTTGATAGGAGATCAACAGCCACTACAGCCGATTCAATAGCTATCTAGAGTGCTTTTCATATGAAAATAAACGTGGCACGCCTCGATCTGTGGATTGAGCCTCGAAAGGCTCACCCATAAAAAGCTAAGTCGAACCTACGCACACCGCTTTGTTGGCTATCGGCGAGAATAAATGAAATATTCCCTGATCTGGATAGTTCAAAGTCGATAGACCCTCGTCAGGAAATTTATAACATCTGAATAAAATCAATAATATTCGTATCACTACTTATATAAACATCAGTTACTTCATCGCTAAGTCTTGGCCGTTGCTTGATCCTAAAAAAGCGGTTAACCAAAACATTATAAATTGAACCGTATGAATTACTTAGGTTAAGCCATGGTATTGCCCGTTAAAATTATTCACACCAAATGGTGTGGGCATTGTAGGGGCGACCGGCCGGTCGCCCCTACGGTAGCTCGCAACTATCAAATCTAACTGCTTCTTTTAGGTTGATTGTGGCTGAGAGTGCAACAGTCTGGTTTGAATATGATAAAAACATAGGCTATTTAACTTGCGAGTAGACGACGCGGACGGCGATCTCACGCTCGACAGACTCCTGAGCAACGATCACATCATCGTTATCGCGTTCCAGTGAGTAAACCAATAGGTATGTCTACATATTGTATAAATCATTTTTTTTATCTAGCCTGTATTTAATTCTTCCATACGTCACTGTTCATCCTGAGCTTGTCGAAGAATTAAATCAGCGATTTCTTAGGGAAAATCATCATTGAGGTAGAAAAATGACCAAAATTATTTGCGTACTTTACGACGATCCGATTGACGGCTACCCAAAATCCTATGCTCGCGATGCGATACCGGAGATCAAAGTTTATCCAGACGGTCAATCCGCTCCTACTCCCAAGTCCATCGACTTCATCCCCGGCCAGATGCTGGGCAGTGTTTCCGGCGAATTGGGTCTGCGTCGCTATCTGGAAAGTCTGGGACATACGCTGGTGGTGACTTCCGACAAAGACGGTGAAAACTCGCGCTTGGATCAGGAACTGCACGATGCCGAAATCGTCATCTCCCAACCTTTCTGGCCGGCCTATCTGACCGCGGAACGCATCGCCAAAGCGCCGAAATTGAAACTGGCGCTGACCGCAGGCATCGGTTCCGACCATGTCGACTTGCAGGCGGCGATGGCAAACAATATTACCGTCGCCGAAATCACCTACTGCAACAGTATCAGCGTTGCCGAACATGTGGTGATGATGATTCTAAGCCTGGTGCGCAACTACATTCCATCCTACCAGTGGGTTGTCAAAGGCGGCTGGAACATCGCCGACTGCGTGGCGCGTTCCTACGACCTGGAAGGCATGGAAGTCGGCACCGTCGCTGCAGGCCGCATCGGTCTGGCGGTGCTGCGCCGCTTAAAACCGTTCGATGTTAAATTGCATTACACCGATCGCCATCGCCAACCGTCTGACGTCGAGCAGGAATTGAACCTGATCTGGCACCCCGATGTTGAATCGATGGTACGGGTTTGCGATGTCGTGACGATCAATTGCCCATTACACCCGGAAACCGAACACATGTTCGATGATGCCTTGCTGGCCAAGATGAAACGCGGCGCTTACATCATCAATACCGCCCGCGGTAAGATCTGCGACCGCGACGCTATCGCCCGGGCATTGGAAAGCGGCCAGCTGTCGGGTTATGCGGGCGATGTCTGGTTCCCGCAACCTGCGCCGAAAGATCACCCGTGGCGGAGCATGCCTCATCACGGCATGACGCCACATATTGCCGGTACCAGCCTGTCCGCGCAGGCCCGCTATGCCGCCGGCGTTCGGGAGGTGCTGGAATGCTGGTTCGAAGGCCGGCCGATCCGCAACGAGTACCTGGTGGTCAACGCAGGTAAATTGGCAGGTGTCGGCGCCCATTCCTACAGCGAAGGCAATGCCACCGGCGGCTCCGAAGAAGCCGCAAAGTTCAAGCCATAGTCGCTGTGCCTTAGTAACTGATGTTACGCATGGATGGTTTTTGTCCCGTATGCCGCGCCGCGCCGAGCACCGGAGCTTTTGTCGAGAATAGCCCGTTAGGGGGGCGGCATGTATGCCGCACGTCAGTAGAAGGGCAGGAACCCCTTCTACTGACCCTCGACAAAAGCGAGGAGCGCAGGAAATAAGCGGCAATCGGGTCGCCTTTTCTTTGGTTACTTTCTTTTCGACTGCATGGATGCAGGAGGTAGAGCAACGCAGGAGCAGTTGCCGAGGCGAAGCAAAAGAAAGTAACTTGCCTTCGGGTGCGAGAACCCGATTCAAATAATCGTCGTGGTAGCGACACTTTAATAATAAAAATGTTAATAGCAGTCTAAATTCGAATAACTGCGTAACATCAGTTAGTAAACAGGATTATAGCCAAGCATCTGGTTACACCGGTGTTAATTGTCTTCACCGGCGGTGGCATTAGGAAGTCACTCTACAAGGATCGCCTTGTTTAACCCAGCGTCGATAGAAAAAAGCTGCTACCGTCTATGTATCGCCCGTAGATTGCAAAATGCTAACCTTCTGTCAGGGAATGCGTTGACACATCACCTTGCTACTAGTTAGGTCATATGAAATATCTGATGCTATGCGGGAGTAAAAAGCCATGGGTAAAAACGTAACTCAGAAGCTGGTCGAAAGTCACTTGGTCGAAGGTCGCATGATATCCGGTGAAGAGATCGGCTTAAAAATCGATCAAACACTCACCCAGGACGCAACGGGCACACTGGTCATGCTGGAATTTGAGGCGATGGGCATTCCGCACATACGAACCGAACTTTCCGTCCAGTATGTAGATCACAACCTCCTGCAGGAAGACTTTAAAAACGCCGACGACCATCTGTTTTTGCGTAGTGCGTGCAAGAAGTTCGGCCTTTGGTACAGCCGTCCCGGTAACGGCGTAAGCCATCCCGTGCATATGGAGCGCTTCGGCGTGCCGGGAAAAACCTTGTTAGGCTCGGACAGCCATACCTGCGCGGCCGGTTCATTGGGGATGCTGGCAATTGGTGCGGGAGGCCTGGAGGTGGCGATGGCGATGGCGGGGGAGCCGTTTTACTTCAAAATGCCGAAAACATGGGGTGTCAAACTGGTCGGGGAAATGCCCGACTGGGTGAGTGCCAAGGATGTGATTTTGGAAATGCTGCGCAGGCACGATGTGGGCGGCGGGATTGGCAAGATTGTCGAATATTACGGCCCCGGATTGAGATCCCTGACCGCCATGGACCGGCATGTGATCGCTAATATGGGGGCCGAACTGGGCGCCACCACATCGGTATTTCCATCGGACGATACGGTCATGGCGTTTTTGAAAGGCCAGAGGCGCGAACAAGCCTTTCGGGAAATTCTCGCAGACCCGGATGCGGAATACGACGAATACGAAGAAATCAACCTGTCGGAGCTGGAGCCTTTGATTGCACTGCCCAGCAGTCCGGGTAAAGTGGTGCCGGTGCGCGAGGTCGCGGGCCTGGAAATCTACCAGAGCTATATCGGATCATCCGCTAATCCCGGGCTGCGGGACTTTGCCATTGCGGCCATGATTGTCGACGGCAAACAGGCGCACGACCGCGTTTCATTCGACGTCAACCCCACGTCCCGGCAGATATTGGAGAACATGACGGCAACCGGCATACTGGGAAAGCTCATCCATGCAGGTGCTCGCCTCCACCAAGCCGGTTGCGGCGGCTGTATCGGCATGGGACAGGCTCCGGCTACGGGCCGCATTAGCCTGCGCACCGTTCCCCGGAATTTCCCCGGCCGCTCGGGCACCAAGGAAGATCAGGTGTACTTGTGCAGCCCGGAAACCGCCGCCGCCTCGGCCCTGACCGGAGTGATCACCGATCCGCGTACGCTAGGCATGGAGTACCCCCGTTTCATGGCGCCCGAAACGGTGCTCCTCAATACCGAGATGCTGGTCCCACCCGTACAGGAAGGCGAACTGTATGACCTGGAGAAAGGCCCCAATATCAAACCACTGCCACAGTTAGAGCCGCTGCCCGATATACTCGAAGGACCGGTGCTATTGAAAGTGGGAGATGATATTTCCACGGACGAAATTATGCCGGCCGGAGCCAAGGTGCTGCCTTTTCGCAGTAATATCCCGGCAATCAGCCGGTTTGTTTTCAACCCGATTGACGAAACCTACTACGAAAGAGCTATGGGCTATCAGAAACTGGGCTCATTCGTTGTTGGCGGCAGCAATTACGGACAGGGTTCGAGCCGCGAGCACGCGGCATTAGCCCCCCGCTATTTGGGAGTCAAGGCAGTCATCGCAAAAAGCTTTGCCAGAATACATTTGCAGAATCTAAGCAACTTCGGCATTTTGCCCCTGATATTTGCCAATCCGGATGATTGGAACAAGATCGCCCAAGGCGACAGGCTTTCAATTCCCGATGTGCGCAATGCCATCCGCCAGGGAAATAGCGTCAAGGTGATCAACCTGACCAAGAACGAGACCTATGAGACCGAGCATCAGATGACGCAATACCAGGTAGAAATGGTGCTGGCGGGTAGCCTGATCAATCTGGTTAAGCAAAAAGCGTCGTAACTACTCAGCAAATCGAAAATCGCGCTTGCTCCCCTCTCCTGATGGACGACTGCAAGGATGCAGGAGGTAGAGCAACGCAGGAGCAGTTGCCGAGAGGGTTGGGTGAGGGGAAAATTAAATAAGGAAGAGACTTTATTTAATTCCCTCATCCCATATATGGACTCCTCGATTATTGCAAGATAAGTTTTCATTGTGATGTCATCAACAGAGATCATGATTGCAACCATATATCCGGTCTCTTGAAAGAGGTTTTATTACCTCAGGACTCCTGATGAATCTATCCGCGCACTTTCACCTCAACCAACCTACCGATTTCAAAGAATCTCTGGGCTGAACGGGTTATGAAAGCACCGGTTTGACCTGTTTATGTCATCAAATACTGTTAACTTGCCTTAGCAATTCTGTTTTACTCGGTTTAACTCTTAAAAGTCTGTGGAGGGTTATCCACGCTTTGTTCGCTGACGGAGAGCCCTTCTCTCTCGCTCGTAGTCAGTGGGCAAAGGGTGGATAACCCGGTTTTTTTCATGGCCTAGGCGACCAACGCTTCATAGGCTTTGTTTTTGTTCGCCATCGCCCATAATATCCGCGCATTTTTATTGGCGAGAGCGACCGCGGCTTTATTAAAACCGCGCCGTGCCATTAAGGCTTGTAGCCATAAGCTCAGCTTATCGTTTTTTTTCGTACAGTTTTTTAACACGGATCGAGCGCCATGAATCAGTAAGGTACGGATATAACGGTTCCCGCGTTTACTGATGCCCAGATAAACCTGTTTATCGCCGCTACTGTGCTGTCTAGGGACAACACCTAAACTGGCGGCATAATCTCGACTGCTTTCATAGCCCTTGCCGCTATCGCCAATGTCGGCGGCTACAATCGTTGCCGTCACCGGTCCAACGCCTGGCACTGCGAGAAAACGTTTACTGAGTTCGTTGGCGTTGCATAAGCGGTTTATCCGTAGATCCTGAGCTTTAATTTCATCATCCAGCGCCTTAAGTTTTTCGTATTGCTCCGCAAATAATTCACGACTTAAGACGGTTAAGCCATTTTCAGCATCTTCCAATATCAAGGGTAATTGCTGTCTAACCTGCGTAATACCTTTGTTGATAATAATACCTCTTTCACTCAACAAGCCGCGTGTTTGGTTAACTAGCGCAGTACGTTTATCAACCAGCTCTTTGCGAATATTATGAACCAGTTGTATGTCTTGCTGTGCAACGGTTTTTATCGCTACCACGCGTTTGTTCGGGCGAGTGACCGCATCATAGATAGCGGCCGCATCGTTAAAATCGTTCTTATTGCCAACAACAAAGCTTTTGACATAGCGCGCATTGAGCAAGATGACCTCATGACCAAGCTTGGTCAGTTCTCTAGCCCAATGGTGAGCGCTTCCAAACGCTTCTATGCCAATAATACTGACTGGATAGTTGACAAAATACGCCAGTAATTCACTGCGTTTGAGCTTCTTTTTTATCATTTTTCCATCAGTTCCCTGGGTAAACAGGTGGAAAATATGTTTTGCTATATCTAAACCAATTACGCTATTGTTCATGTCGGACTCCTCATTACACCGTTTAAAAATTGCCGGTGCATTTTAAACTGCGCCAGGATGAGTGAGGAGTCCATATCATCAACCTAATCATGTCGGACTGTCCTGTCCGCCACCCTGCGGGCAAGTGCAAATCCGCTCCCGGCGGATTTGTCCCTGAGGGCATAGCTATCTACACAAGTCACATTAGGAAATCCTGAGCTGTTTCTTGCAAAGCGGCAAGCTCCTCATGGGAGTAACAATCCAACACCTCCTGCATAGAAAGGAATATCCATAATCCTGCCAACA
>NZ_JAWPOH010000038.1:0-36840 GCF_037671525.1 Methylobacter svalbardensis | reverse complement strand
TAGCTACCAAATACTTGCCAAACTACCTGGGCTGGCGACGGGCTTTTGAACAACACTGCCAACTCACGCCGGAAACCCTACTCAATGCTGCTCTGGGGAATTTTCAATATTTAACGATGACATAGCCTTAAATAATAAGCACTAAAATTATACCGTCAATAAGGTAATTTTATCCTGATTATAATTTTTCAGCCTAAGACTATAAGCATTTGTGTCCGAAACGTGCATCACAATCAGCATCTTGCAACTATTACGCCTGTTTTGCGCATACAGCACTTTACCTATACCTTGTTCTGTATCTGCGCTGTCGTCAATGATGATTGAATTAGGTTCGGGAGGCACCAAAGCTTCGCATTCGGCCAGAAACATTTCCCTTTTTGCCTTGCCCAGATAATGCGTCCGGGCAACAATTTCCTGACCGGTATAACAGCCCTTGTTGAAACTGATGCCGCCCAGCTTAACCAGATTAAGCATTTGCGGAATAAATTCTTCCGATGTTGCAACGGTAAGCCAGGGAATGCCTGAAATTATATCGAGATAGCGCCATTGCGCCGAATCTTCAGGCTGAAAACCCAGCTCAACCTGTTCAAACCAGAGCGTCTGGGCATGATCGGCCAGAGCAATAATCAGGCTGCGGTTCTGTAGATTGACCATGATATTTTCCTGCCGGCTTGTTGTAAAATCAACAGCTCCGGCGGGATGTGCTGCACCATCAGATAAACCGATTAAACACCATTCATCCGAGCTGTCCGTTAAGCTAACATCAGCTCTTAACACATACATTTGCAATCTTTTTTTGACCGATGTCAGCAATTCCTGGGGCAAAATCATCAAAAAATCATCAGCGTTTTTAACCAGTAAAAAAGTCGTAATCGCCCTGCCCTTGGGGTTACATATTGCACCCAGACTGCTTTTTATATCGGTAATGTCGTTAATATTGCAGGTAATTTGTCCCTGTAAAAGTTTTGCCGCATCAGCTCCGGCAATCGTCAAAACGCCAAAATGTGCAATCGGATAAATATGCTTATCGCCTTCATGTTCCGACGATGGAAAAACAATATCGATGTCGTTATTGAATATTGCCTTTTCAGCAAGCAGAAAGTTTTTCCAGTCAGGATTCATCGATAAATAAAATAATGTGGTTTAAAGTGTGCTGATTATATCGCTGTTCGAACCAAGACAAGAAATCTGTGTGACCATTTTCATTACCAGCATTTTCAGTATTGATCCTCTCGGATTTGTAATGGTCAACTAAAACCGGACACTTTCTAGCGAGTCGTTTTGAGACTATAATTGATGACACGGTTGAGGCTGTCATGCATAAGCTTAATCACCGCCTTCGAAAAACACTCAATTTTAAAACACCGCATGAGGTCTTTTTTGCTGAACCAGAGAAAGAAGCCGCATGATTACCGGGATTGCACTTCGGAATTGAATCCGTCCGTCATCAATCGAAAGCAAAATAAAATAAATTCAACTTGGCAAAAAAACACGAACCCTCGCTGTTGGTGGAGCTTAAATCCTCCAAACGATTAAAGCGGCTGCTGATTGTGATGCATGTACTGGCCTTGGGTTCAAGCATTTCCAATGCGTTACCGATTGAGGTCAAATTGGCTTTGTCGACCGGGATCTGCCTGCATCTTTGGTTTAGCATTAAACGCTTAACCAGCAAGCCCTACATCATCAAACATACCGAAGAATTTGGTTGGGAAATATCCGACGGCAATGACTTTGAATCGATCCAAATCCTGAATTCAACCGTAACCACCGTATTCGCAATATTTTTACATTTCAACAAAAACGCCCATAAGCAATCCCTGCTTATACTCAACGATGCGTTAACTGAGGACGATTATCGGCGCCTTATCGTCAGACTGAAAACATCTGATAAAAAATAAGTACCACTATCACTCGCACTCCAAGCCATCAACCCGCTGAAAACCTCTGGGTAAAGACAAGCCTCTTTTGGCGCGACTGCCGGAATAATGATCAATGTCGGCGCCTTTAAGCGTTAACTGCCTTTTACCGGCCATGATTTTTAACTGCCCGTTTTCAGGTAGCGCCACCGCCGCGACCACGTAATCTTTGCCGGCATTCAGATCGGTTGTCGGGATTTGAATCAGCCTATTACCTTTGCCTTTCGCCAAAGCGGGCAACTCGGCCACCGGAAAAATCAGCAAACGGCCTTGTAAAGTTACCACCGCAAGCGAATCCGCTTCACTACATATCCGTGCAGGTTTTAATACCTTGGCACCTTCCGGCAGCGTAATCAGCTGCTTTCCGGCCTTATTTTTGCTCAACAATTCTTTTAGCTGAACCCTGAAGCCATAGCCGAAATGGCTGGCAAGCACATACCAGTCATCGGGTCCGCCTGCCAGCAGATGCAGAAATAACGAACCCGGCGGCGGATTCAGTCGTCCGGTCAACGGTTCGCCCTGAGTCCTGGCCGACGGCAGATCATGCGAGGCGGTACTGTAAGCCCGACCGGTGGAATCGAGGATGTAAACCGGCTGTGTCGTCCGGCATTTGACTGCATCCAGAAAACTGTCGCCGGAACGATAATTTAAACTGGCAACATCGATATCATGACCTCTTGCCGCCCTGATCCAGCCTTTTTCCGACAGGATGACGGTCAACGGTTCATTGCTTATTAACGCAGTGGTTTCCAGCGCCTGCGCCGCATCCCTGGCAACAATCGGCGAGCGCCGATCGTCGCCGTATTTCTCGGCATCACGCTCGAGTTCTTTTCTGATCAGGCGATTCAGCAAGCGTTGCGAACCCAGAGTTTTTTCCAGCGCGGCGCGTTCCTTTTCCAGTTCATCCTGCTCGCCGCGAATCTTCATCTCTTCGAGCTTGGCCAGATGCCGCAACTTTAATTCCAGTATCGCTTCGGCCTGAATATCGCTGATGCCGAAACGCTCCATCAGCACCGGTTTGGGACGGTCTTCACTGCGAATAATCGCGATAACTTCATCAATATTCAGATAGGCAATCAGCAAGCCATCCAAAATATGCAGGCGCGCCAGCACCTTATCCAACCGGTATTGCAGGCGTTTGCGCACGGTCTCGGTACGAAACGCCAACCATTCAACCAGTATGCCTCTAAGCCCTTTAACCTTGGGCCGTCCATCCAGGCCGATCATGTTCATGTTGACGCGATAGCTTTTTTCCAGATCGGTGGTCGCAAACAGATGCGACATCACTTCATCCGCATCGATGCGTTTTGAACGGGGAATGACCAGTAAGCGGGTCGGGTTTTCATGATCCGATTCATCGCGCAAATCCTCAATCATCGGCAGCCTTTTCGCCAACATTTGCGCGGCGATCTGCTCCATCAATTTGGCGCCGGAAACCTGGTGCGGCAACGCGGTAATCACGATATTGCCGTCTTCCTGCTCATATTTGGCGCGCATTTTTATCGAGCCGCCGCCGCTGATATACATTTTCTGTATATCCTCGGCCGAAGTGATAATTTCCGCATCAGTCGGATAATCGGGGCCTTTAATATGGGTAAACAAGGTTTCCAGCGTACTGTTCGGATCATCCAATAACTGGATACAGGCATTGGCGACTTCGCGCAGGTTATGCGGCGGTATGTCGGTCGCCATGCCGACCGCGATGCCCATGGTGCCGTTCAGCAAAATATTCGGCAGCCGCGCAGGCAACAGCACCGGCTCTTTCAGCGTCGCATCGAAATTATCCGACCAGTCCACCGTGCCCTGCCCCAATTCGCTTAACAAGGTGTGCGCATAAGCGGTCAGGCGCGATTCGGTGTAGCGCATCGCGGCAAAGGATTTGGGATCGTCCGGCGACCCCCAGTTGCCCTGCCCGTCAACCAGCGGATAACGGTAGGAAAAACTCTGCGCCATCAACACCATCGCTTCATAGCAGGCAGAATCACCGTGCGGATGATATTTACCCAACACGTCACCGACGGTTCTGGCCGACTTTTTAAACTTGGCAACCGATGTCAAACCCAGCTCGGACATCGCATAAACGATGCGGCGCTGCACCGGCTTTAAGCCATCGGCAATATGCGGCAAGGCCCGATCCAAAATCACATACATGGAATAATCCAAGTAGGCTTTTTCGGCAAAATCCTTTAACGGCAGTTGTTCAAAATTTCCTCGTAAAATCATAAATTATCAGCCGTCCCTGGGTAAATCCAGATACAAGAGCTTGTCCTGGCACATTTTGGCTGATTCATAAGTCTTTTTTCCATATTGTTATCCAGTTGTCGTCTCGGTACTTCAATAGCTTGTCCATTTTCATCCAATCATTATTTGTGTATTGCCTTTGGAGGCGGTGGCCTATAAATTTTATCCAGATCATCGTCGATTTTAACCGCAAGACTTTCGACACCTTTTAGCGTTAATTTTTTATCTCCGCCTTTTATCTCTGAAATGTAATTGCCGATTAATTGACCATCATTAGTCCTGACCAAATGGCCCATTATATAAGCGAACAAGAAACTGGGTTTATGCAGTCTTCCAACCAGTACATAATCTGCACCGGCATTTTTAGCCAGTTCGGCGGCGCTATCGTGATGATCAAAAAGATAGCCAACTCCGCCATTGGCCTCCCGCTGCGACTTTACATCTACCGCGACGATTTTATACCCGGCTCTTTCCAGCTCCGCTTCCAGCATGGGTTTTATGCTCGCTGTTCTTTGCAGCTCGTCAGGTATGCCCGGCGCTAACGTTAAATCACGCAATTCGAAATCCAATATGGCTATGCGGGTTTCTGCGTTAGCCTGGGCGGTGAATGATATGCATAAGAA
Source organism: Methylobacter svalbardensis (assembly GCF_037671525.1). Lineage (NCBI taxonomy): Bacteria > Pseudomonadati > Pseudomonadota > Gammaproteobacteria > Methylococcales > Methylococcaceae > Methylobacter > Methylobacter svalbardensis. The sequence continues at coordinate 32,060 of NZ_JAWPOH010000038.1, read as the reverse complement.
TAATATTGTAAAAATTTTCATGACTTGCCTCCTGGAGTCCCGTTTAAAAATGCTGCATAGCGCAGTATAGCGATAGCGCGCTTTGCCAAATAACGCTTTAACTTATTGTTTTATGAAGGCATCAATAATCGCAATGAGGTTGCAGTAAATTCATGATGAGACTAGCATAGCCAGTTGCCAGCTTCAAATATGAGGCAGCATTTCATTTTTCCTTCAATTCAGCAGGGAGATCATCATGCCAATCCAAGACGAACATGACAATAAAACCGACCAACCACTGTCATCAACAGACTCAGACGATTCTACAGAAAATGTTAAAGGCTCCATTAAGACACTGTTATTAGCCATCGCCGGCGTGGTGCTGGTGTTATCCATCATGGTATTACTGCCGATGCTTCTTACCTATTTATCTGAGGGAGATTATCGCCCTGTAGGAGAGCCTCATCCAGGCCTAAGCAGTCAAAGTGACTATAAGTGAAACCTGATAAATAGGGAATATTTGTAAACGGTGGGCAGAAAAACCTGCCCACCCTATCTGCTCTGTTTAATCGCCCAGGCCACATCGGCTGCCTGCCGGTTTTCTTTAACATCATGCACCCGAAACAGCTGCACACCCGCCATAACCCCCAAAGCCGTAGTCACTGCGGTGGCGGTAACCAACTCCGAAGGTTCGGTCACAGCGCAAATCGTCCCCATAAAACGCTTGCGACTTGTGCCTAACAGCACCGGAAAACCGGTTGCTACCAGGCTGTCAAGATGCGCCAATAAATCGATATTATCCTGCTTGCGCTTACCAAAACCTATGCCCGGATCGATCACAATCGCTTGTTTTTTAATCCCTGCCTTTAACGCCGCATTAATGCTTTCGTTCAGGGCTTCAAGCACCTCCTGTACGACATTTTCATAATGCGGATTATCCTGCATGGTTTTTGAGACGCCCTGACTGTGCATCAAAATAATCGGCACACCGGTTTGAGCGGCCAGCGTCAAGATCGCTGCATCCGCCCTGCCCCCTGAAATATCGTTGATCATATCGGCTCCGGCATCCAGCGCCGCTTTGGCGACCTCACTTGAGGTCGTATCGATGCTGATTAATATATGACTAGCCAACTGTTGTCTGATGGCTTCAATCACCGGAACCACCCGCTGGATTTGTTCCGCAGCCGCAACCGGATCGGCACCGGGACGCGTCGACTCGCCGCCGATATCTACAATATCCACGCCTTCAGACAACATCAGTTCAACCTGTTGCAACGCCGCATTGAGACCTGAAAATTTACCGCCGTCGGAAAAACTATCCGGCGTCACATTTAAAATCCCCATAATCAGCGGTTTGGTCTGTATGCCGCAAGCCAGTCTGAAACTGGCGCTGCTGTTGACTTGGTTAAACATTCCCTAAAAACTCCTGTGCGCGAAATCGGCGTATCGATTCATGTATAATAACCGATATTACCTACTGTCCACGAAAGACACGAAAATCACGAAAATCACGAAAGAGCTTTTCTACAGGTACAGCGGTTTCAATTTGAATTGGTATAGTAAATAACATTGTCGCTGGAGTGCGGGCTTTTCCTGCCCTGGCAAGCGAAGCTTGCACTCCGATCACACCTTGTTTTATTAAAGTAGCTTTAGTAATCAACTGAACTTGAACACACCATAATTACTCGGATCGAAATGATATGCTCAAAATAACCACAGCTCTATTCCCTTCTGCTATGTGTTTTTTCGTGCTTTTCGTGTCTTTCGTGGACAATACGTTCGTCAATCATGAATGCTGAATTTAATGGATAAACCGCGATTAGCCTGGGCCGTTACCGGCTCCGGTCATTATATAGAAGAATGCCTGAATTTCCTGATGACCCTGGACGATGTTGATTTATATCTGAGCCAGGCCGGGGAAGAGGTATTACACATGTACCGCATCAATCTCGATGACATCCGCAAAAAAATGCCGGTGTACCGCGACAAAACCGCTTCAGCACCGCCGGTCGGGCATTTTTACAAGGGTCATTACCATACCTTGGTGATGGCTCCGACTACATCGAATACGGTTGCCAAATGCGTGCTGGGCATTGCCGACTCGTTGGTGACCAATCTGTATTCCCAGGCCGGAAAATGCAAGGTTCCGAGCATTGTCTACCCTTGCGACATAGCGCCGGAAATGGAAACCACCGCACCGGGCGGAAAAGTCATGGTGTATCCGCGAAAAATCGATCTGGAGGGCACGGCCAAATTGCGCAGTTTTGAATACACCACAGTCGCTGACAGTGTGGACGAACTGATCATCAAAGTTAAAGAACGGCTTGAATCGTTAACATGAGCGAACACATCCTCTTTCTTACCGGCAGACTGGCGGAAAAACAGCTGCATAATATCCTGCAAAAAATGCAGCCTAAATTCACCTACACCGTGCATCAACTGGGCCTTAAGGTTGCAGCCTTGATGACCGCCGACATGATAGGCCGACGCCTGACCGACACTTTCGGCGCTGACCGGATACTGGTGCCCGGACGCTGCCGCGGCGATCTGGAAGCCTTGTCCAAAGACTTAGGCTTGCCGATTGAGCGTGGCCCGGAAGAGCTCAAAGACTTGCCGATGTTTTTCGGGCAAGCCGCGCACAAACTTGATTTAAGCCGCTACAGCGTCAAAATCTTTGCCGAAATCGTCGATGCGCCGAATGTCAGTGTTGAAGAAGTCGTTAAACGCGCCACCTACTACCGACAAAACGGCGCCGATGTGATCGACATAGGTTGCCTGCCGAGCACCGATTTTCCGCACATGGAAGACATCATCCGCACCTTGAAACAGGAAGGTTTTACCGTCAGCATCGATTCGCTGGAGGCGGACGACTTGCTCAGGGGCGGCAAGGCGGGCGCCGATTACATGCTCAGCCTGCACGAAAGCACGTTGTGGGTCGCCGATGAAGTGGCGGCGACGCCGATTTTAATTCCTGAAAGACATGAAGACCTGGCCTCGCTGGATCGAGCCATCAACATCATGCAGGCAAAAAACAAAGCCTTTATCGTCGACCCGATTTTGGATCCCTTGCATTTTGGCTTCACCCAATCCATCGTTCGCTATCATGAAGTCAGGAAAAACCATCCCGATATTGAAATGATGCTGGGCGTCGGCAACATCACCGAACTGACCCATGCCGATACCCTGGGCATGAATGCCCTGCTGCTGGGCATCTGCTCGGAACTCAACATTAACAGCATCTTGGCAACCGAAGTCAGCAAACATGCCTGCCGGGCCGTCAAGGAAGCCGATCTGGCCCGACGCATCATGTTTGCGGCAAAAGAACATGGCATGCTGCCCAAGCATATCGATCCCGGCTTAATGGCTTTGCATGAAACCTCACCTTTTCCTTATAGTCTGGAAGAAATCAAGGAACTGGCCGGGCAAATCAAAGATCCCAGCTTCCGCGTTCAAATCAGCGCCGAAGGCGTGCATATTTTTAACCGAGACGGCTTGCACAGCGCCACCGATCCGTTCGACCTGTTTCCCAAACTGCATGTCGAAAATGACGGCGGCCACGCTTTTTATCTGGGCGTTGAACTGGCCAGAGCTGAAATAGCCTGGCAACTGGGTAAACGTTATACTCAGGATCAAGCGTTACAATGGGGTTGCGCAACCGACAGCGCAGAAGCCACCGTTGACCTGCACACCTTTAAACCCGCCGGAAGCACTTTGAAATCAACGTAGCCCACGGAAACCATGAAAAAAATGAGGAGTGCAAGCTTTGCTTGTGCTTGCAGGCAAAGCCTGCACTCCAGTAATCAGCCGTTTTCGCCATTAAAGGTGACATCGCCTAATTTTATGAAGAAGTTACCATGATTCAAGAAACCATAGTCATCACCCAAAACAGTTTCGGTCTGGCGCATATTGCGCCGATGGGCATACACATACCTTCTGGGTCGCAAGACGATTTCATCATCCTGCCGTTTCGCCCCTCGACAACACTCAATAACCTGTTGGCAAGCAAAACCGCCGTGATCAACTATTGCGATGATGTACGGGTGTTTGCCGGATGCCTGACCGGGCGGCGCGACTGGCCGTTAAAACCGGCGGAAAAAATCGATGGTCAAGTGCTTGATTGTGCGCTGGCCCATACCGAAGTCGAACTGGTTCGCGTTGAAGACGACCAGACCCGGCCCAAACTATTCTGCAAGGCCGTGCATAACGTTAATCATGCACCCTTTAGAGGCTTTAACCGCGCCCAATATTCGGTACTGGAAGCGGCGATTTTAATCAGCCGGTTAGATAGGATTCCGCTGGAAAAAATACAAGCCGAAATCGACTATCTGCGTATTGGCCTGGAAAAAACAGCCGGAGACAGGGAGCTGAAAGCCTGGAGTTGGCTGATGACGGTTATTGAAAACTTTATCGCCAAGGAGGGTGTATATGCCACAAGCCAGTCTGGAACTGGCGTGGCGATCGCCAGGGAGGGTGTGAATGCCGAAAACCTGCCGGGAGCAGGTTCGGCAAAAACCGGGATCAGCTCATGACCGGAATGCTTGCCAGCGTTAACAGCGTAGAAGAAGCCTTGCTGGCTTTAAGCGCGAATGTCGATATTATCGACCTGAAACAACCGGCTTTGGGTGCTTTGGGCGCGCTGAAAACCGATATTGTCAAAAACATTGTTGTTGCAATTAACGGTCGCTGCCCCATCAGCGCAACCGTTGGCGACCTGCCGATGCAGCCTGAGATTGTTTACCAGGCAGTAACAGAGATGGCCGAAACCGGCGTCGATTATATAAAAATCGGTTTTTTTCCCGGCGGCGACTGGCAGGGAACTATAGAAAAACTCGCTACGTTCCCGCAAACGATAAACCTAATAGCCGTATTATTCGCCGATACCCAACCGGATTTTGCCGTCATAGACTCGCTCGCCGCGCCTGCTCCCGGCAGGTTTTCGGCATACACACCCTCCATGGCGATCGCTGCGCCAGTTCCCGACTGGCCTGCAGCATACACACCATCCATGGCGATAAAAAATGCCGGATTCAACGGGGTAATGCTCGACACCATGAACAAATCCAACGGCTCCTTAACTCAGGTCATGGCAAAAGCCGACATAGCGCAATTTGTCCGACTGGCAAAAGACCGGAAAATGCTCTGCGGACTGGCCGGTTCGCTCAGACTGGACGATATAGCCGAACTGATACCCTACCAGCCGGATTATCTTGGTTTTAGAGGTGCATTATGTCTGGATCACAACAGAACAGCGCAATTAAACAGTGCGTCAATCAGGCAAATAAAACAGGCTATAGATCAAAATTAGCTACCTGCCAAAAACCACATTTTAATTGCCGATTGAAGAGCAATTACAGGGATGACTTTAATCGCTCATTCACAGACACAGACACAGACCCGACCGCACCACTGACAACAAGAGAAAGAAAACTTATGCGTCGCTACTTATGGGTAGCGTGAAATAAAAAGTGGTGCCTTTTCCAGATTCGCTATTAAAACGCAAAATACCTTCATGAGCTTCGATAAGTGAACGACTGATAGATAGCCCCATTCCCATCCCGTCTTTTTTAGTGGTATAAAAAGGCATCAATATTTTTTGTTTCTCGTCTTGAGCAAGTCCAAGTCCATTATCCTTTACCCTGATCTCTATTTCATTATTGAGCGTTAATTGGCTATGGATGCTTAATTGGCGTTGCTGTTTTGCGGATATGTTTTGTAAGGCGTCAATGCTGTTTCGAATCAAGTTTATGATGACCTGTTCAATTTGTATATGATCGACATAGATAGACGGCAGATTGTTTTCCAGGTCAAATGTTAACCTTATGTCGCTTTTTTTAACTTCAGCGATACACAGGTCGACAGCATCATGAATCAAGGTATTAACGTCGGAGGTTGAACGATGTTTTGCATGAGATTTGACAAACTCCCTCATCCGGTGAATTATCCGTCCCGCTCTCAAAGCCTGTTGCTGAGTTTTGTATAAGATCTCGGTGAGCTTTACCAGATCAGGATCTTCAGTGTTGACAAGGTTTAAACTGACTTGCGTATAGCTGGTAATCGCAGCCAGGGGCTGGTTGACTTCATGAGCGATGCCTGAAGCCATTTCACCCATCAACCCAAGGCGAGTCACATGAGCGAGTTCGTTCAGATGTTCTTTGTCTTGCTGCTCCCGGCGCTTGAGTTCGCTAATATCGGTAGAAATGCCGCACAAGCCGCAAACACTGCCGTTTTCATGGCGCAGTGGTTGCTTAGTGGAAAAGTAGGTGCCGGTAATGGTGCTGTCTTTGAGAGTAATCATCTCATCGACTGCTACTCGTTCACCCAATTCAATGACTCGGCGATCATTTTCGCGCAATCTTGCCGTGGTAGCAGCATCAAAAAAATCATCGTCTACCTTGCCAATAATGTCTTCCATCCCCTTGCCAAACAGTTGCCGTACCGGTTGATTGGCATACTGATATTGATGATTGTTATCCTTGATATAAATAAGGGATTCGACACTATCAAGAATGACGGCAAGTTTATTTTCACTTTCGCGCAACGCATTTTCTGCTACTTTTCTTTGCTCTATCTCGGCTTGCAGTTGTTCGGCACTGGGTAAAGACAAAGCACGCGGAGTAATCCATAGTGTCATTGCGGCTGTAGCGACCGAAAGAATCGCCGTAATACCTTTAAACAATCCGTCCAGCCAATATAAAGGTATCCATATCGTGATAGCCGACAGTAAATGCGTGGTACCGCAGGCAATAATAAATCCGGCAAACATAGCAACCAGCCACGGATAGGGAAAGCTTTTACGCTTCCGGATAAAATAAATGAGAATCAGAGGAATCGAGTAATAGGCAAGCGTAATCAGTATATCTGAGATGACATGCAGCCAAAGTAATACGGGGATCCACGACAGGCAATACCCATGAGGCAGGAGGTCTTTAATACCAAAAAAATCAATCAATTGTTGCATCTGTCAGGTGTACAATAAAATGTAGAGGTTCAGAATGGCTTCTTAAAACGCTATCTGCCCCCGCGTGATGTCATAAAAAAACCGAACTCCAAAGCATGTTTGAGAGTCGACTCCCTACCGATATGCTTATCTATACTTCCGGCGCACATCATACTATGTGCTAAGTTGAGTCAATCTTAACGCATTATTAGCCGAAAGGTTTTTTTGTTTCTTCAGATGAAAAATGTTACGTAAATCACTCGGCCCGCAAAGCCTCCAACGGCTCCAACCGTGCGGCTTTCATAGCCGGAACTACTCCGGCGGCTATACCGATCAACAACGAGACCGTAAAGGCCGCAATGATATAGACCCAGGCCAACTCCACCGGCAAAGCGGGCAATGCTGCCTCAAGTATCTTGACTAGGGCTATCCCCAGCAGCACGCCGCACAGCCCGCCTGCACCGCTTAGCGCCAAAGCCTCGCACAGGAACAGCTGGAAAATGGTTCGCCTTTCTGCGCCTACCGCCCGCAGCAAGCCGATTTCGGAAATGCGTTCGGAAACGGCGATGGTCATGATGGTCAATATGCCGACAGAGCCTACCAGCAAGGAAATACTGCCCAACGCCGCCACCGCCAGCGTCAGGATATTCAGGATGGAATCCATGCTTTTCAGCATCTGGTTCTGGGTAACGACGGTGAAATCTTCCCTGCCGTGCCGGGCAATCAAATGTCGTTTGATCGCATTTTCTACACCGGCAATCGCGGCATTGCTTTGATAGAGCAGATGGATTTCCATCAGGCTTTCCCTGTTAAACAACTCCAGCGCTTTGGCGGCGGGGATGTAGATGGTGTCGTCCATATCAAAACCGAGCGTCTGGCCTTTTTTTTCCATCACACCGATGACTCGATAACGGTCGCTGCCGATCCTGATGCGCTGGCCTAAAGGACCGGCTGTGCCGAACAATTCGGCCGCCAATTTATTGCCCAACACTGCAAAGGCGCGCGGATTGCTTTCTTCTTCCGGTAAAAATCGTCCGCTGACGACCTTGATTTTCCAGATCTCCGGCACCGCCGAACCGACCCCCAGCACGTTGGTGCGCCGCTGTTTTTCCCCTGCTTCAATACGCGCATTGCCTTGTACCATCGGGGATGCGGCAATAATATTTTCCACTTTGCTTAGGCTGACGACATCGGTGATGACCAGCGGCCTGACCGTGCTGATGGTTGCGCCCGACATGCCGAAGGTGGTGGTTTTGCCGGGATGAACGCTGACCAGATTGGTGCCGAACTGGGTGAATTCCGCCAGCACAAAGGTATGAATGCCGCGGCCTATCGAGGTTAATACGACCACCGCCGCGATGCCGATAATCAACCCCAATGCGGTCAGCGCCGAGCGCAGTTTGTGACTGATAACCGTCCGGTATGATAATGAGATCAGGTCGGCGTAGTGCATGCAATTATATTTTCAGTAGAAATTAAACGAATAACCCGAAGGACACGGAGATCACGAAGAGTACGAAGTTTTCAACATATTGAATTAACATAATTATCTCCTTCATGTTCTTCGTGTCCTCTGTGGTAAATAATTCTTCACAGTCCCGCATGTTATCGCTTCGCCAACGCGGCAATAGGATCGAGATTGGCCGCTTTCCTGGCCGGTAATACACCGAACAACAGTCCCGTAAACAACGACACCGCCAAGGCGGCGAGCAATGCCCAGCCCGGTAGTTGCATCGGAAAATCCGGGTAGAAAGCCTGCAAAACCCCAAGTGTTAAGTACCCCAGCATCACGCCCAGCACTGCGCCTGCCAGCGACAACATGGCGGCCTCGGACAAAAACAGCCACAGCAGCTGCCGCTTGGTCGCGCCTAATGCTTTCAGCAAACCGATCTCGGACGTGCGTTGCGTGACGCTGACCAGCATCACATTCATAACCAATACACCGGCCACCGCCAGGCTGATGCCGGCGATACCGGAGACGGTCAGGGTCAACGCGGTCAATATTTTATCGAAGGTGCTGACCACGCTGTCCTGGGTAATCAGCGTCACGTCGTCCTCGCCTTCATGCCGAGCCTTGATGATGTCGCGGATTTCATCGACCGCCTTGTACATGTCCGGCTTGGATTTGGCCTCGACCAGAATCCGGAATAATGAATGGGTATCGAACAAGGCCTGTGCCGAAGCCACCGGTATGATCACGATTTCGTCGAAATCGGTGCCGACCGATTGCCCTTCCGATGCCAGCACGCCGATCACCCGAAAACGCCGGTCATTGATACGCAACCATTGCCCCAGCGCCGGTTGCTTGGCAAACAGTTCATTGCGTATGGTTTGGCCGATCACGCAAACCGACAGGGCTTTATCGATCTCGGTTTGCGGCAGAAAACTGCCTTGCGCCACGGTCAAACGGCGCACCCGTCTTAATGCGTGGGTCGAGCCCAGAACATTGGTTTCGCGCTCCAGACCCAGCGCTGAAACCGGCGCAGAACCGATGGTCAGCGGCGCGATGGCGGCAATATGACGGCTACGTAACAAGGCCTCGGCATCTTCCAGTGTCAGATCCCTTGGCGTTTCGCCAAATAGCGGCGGCTGTCCGCCGGTAGTTTCGGTACGCCCCGGCAGCACGATAACCAGGTTCGTGCCCAAGGCTTCAAACTCGTTCACCACATAACGGCGGGCGCTTTCGCCCAAGGCGGTCAACACCGAAACCGAAGCGACGCCGATGCTCATTGCCAGGATAATCAGCCCTGCGCGCAAGCGCTGGGTGCTGATGGCGGCTAAGGCTTGGGTTAGGGTGTCTTTGATGAACATGGTTTGTTTGCTCGTAACCCATAAGAAAAATGTTTTATAGCCAATTCAGCATTGTCCACGAAAAACACGAAAAACACGAAAGGCACGAAAAAGCTTTATAGCACAATCCGTTCGACTGTTGCTTTTGGATAGCAACCGAAATTGACTAGCAAACCCAGACGCATTTCTGTTGCTTTCAGGTAATTCAGTACCTGCGCCTTATGCGCTCCCGTTGTGGCAGAAAGTGCTTTAATTTCAACAATAATAGATCCATGGCAAATAAAATCAGGAATATAAGTTTGTCGCAACGCCTCACCCTTATAAAAAAGCTTCAGCTCTTGGTGTGCGACAAAGGAAATCCCGCGTTTTAATAACTCCTTTCCCAAGCACTCTTGATAAACAGCCTCAAGAAAGCCGCAACCCATTTCCCGATACACGTCAAACACAGCACCTTGTATCTGGTATACATTCTTCTCTATGCAAAATTTCCTCATCCATTTTTCGTGCCTTTCGTGTTTTTCGTGGACAGTGTGTAAAATTATGTCCTCCCAGTAATTTTTTTATTGATTGCTCATTACCCTATCTGCCCATCGACAATGCGGATTTTGCGGCGCGCCCGGTCACCCACATTCTGGTCATGGGTAATAATCACCAATGTCACGCCCTGCCGGTTAAGCCCTTCCAGCAACTCGATAATTTCCTTGCCGGATTTGCTGTCGAGATTGCCGGTCGGCTCGTCCGCCAATAAAATCGCAGGGCGCATAATCATGGCCCTGGCAATCGCGACGCGCTGTAGCTGTCCGCCGGAAAGCTGGTCCGGCCGGTGGTGGGCCCGATCCTGCAGACTGACCGATGCCAGCGCCTCAATCACACGCTGTTTGCGCTCCCTGACCGCTACGCCCGCCAGTATCATCGGTATTTCAATGTTTTCAGCCGCCGACAAACGCGGAATCACATGAAAAAACTGGAACACAAAGCCGATGTTTTCACGGCGAATCTTGGCGAGTTCGTCATCGTCAAGCTGGGTTACCGGCTGATCGTTCAGGAGATACCGACCCGAACTAGGCTGGTCAAGCAGGGCTATCACGTTTAGTAAAGTCGATTTACCCGAACCCGACGGCCCCATCACCGACACATATTCGCCTTTTTCGATGGTGACGCTGATGTCATTCAAGGCATGAACGGTCTGCTCGCCAACCTGGAAATAGCGGTGGATATGTTCCAGCCGGATCATTTTTGTACGCGGGCATACGCGCCTGCCACCACGCCCTCACGGCCTACCGACAACACGACCTTGTCGCCGGCATTCAGGCCCGACAGCACTTCCACGGTGTTCCAGTTGACCAGGCCCGGCTTAAAGCTGCGCTCTTCCAGCAAGCCGTCTTCATGCATCAGCAAAACCCGGTTATTTTCCAGCACCGCCTCGGCAGGCACCCTGAGCGCCTGGGGTTTACTGGACAGTAACACTTCAATATCGGCGCTGTAACCGGGCAGCAGATCTTTAAGATCCTTGGGATCGGTTAACTTAACCTCGACCTCGACGGTGCGCGCCTGCTTTTCTTTTTCCAACACATAAGGCGCAATGCGGCTTACCGTGCCGGAACAGCGTTTATCGGTGAAGGCATCCAGCGACACGCAGGCGCTCATGCCGGTTTTGATCTGCGGCGCGTCCACTTCATCAATCGGCGCTGACACGTACAAACAGCTGACATCCAGCAAATCGATGGCGGGCAAGGTCGGAATGCCCGGCGGCGATGGCGTGATAAATTCCCCCAACTCGGCATTGATTTCAGCCACGGTGCCGTCGAAAGGCGCGAGCACCAGGGTGCGTTCGACAGCGGCCTGAACCGCGTCGCGGTTGGCCTGACTGACGGCAATAGCCTCAAGCGCCGCGTTGCAGGAGGCGCGTTTGGCTCGCGCGCCGGTCGCTTTAATATCGACCTGTTCTTCAGAAACAATATGATCGAATTTTTGCAAACGCGACAAACGCTCGGCCTCGCGTTCGGCACCGGCTCCCAGCTGGCAGGTTTGTTCGGCCGATGCCCGGTTAGCCCTGATTTGAGCTTCCTGCAGCTTGACCTGCGCTTTCAGGTCCTTATTCCAGACTTCCAGCAGCAATTGGTTTTGTTTGACGCTGTCGCCTTCCTTGACATGCAATTCGGCAACCTGCCCGCCTGTTGCCGGCGCCAGATAGGCGCGTCTGCAGGCTTTAACCGTACCGACGCGGGTATTGGATACCGTCGCCCTCACCTCGCCTTGTTCAAGCGTGACGATTTCAACGTCAACAAATTCCGGCTGTTTGGTGAAAAAATAAACGGCAACCATCAACGCAATGCCGATGATGATAATGAGTGGTTTTTTGCCCGGTGAAGTCATATGTTGAATAACCAATAGTCGTTTATGTTGAAGCGCTTATTAGGCCCAATCATCAGGCCAGTGGTCAACTTAAAACCCATATTACCCGACAATCACCAGCCAGTCGGTCAGATAGGTCATTTTTACCGACAGATTTTTCCCCAGAACTTTCAGCATGTCGTCAGACTCACGCAAATTGATGCGGCCATTGATTTTGAGTCCTCGCAGGGTATTGTCCTTGTAAATCACCACACCGGTTCTATAGCGGCTGATCTGACTAATAACGCTTTCCAGCGGGGCATTTTCAAACACCAGAAAACCGTTCACCCAGGAGGTTGACAGCGTCGAATTCAACAACAGGGTTTCGCCAAGCCCGCTGGCGTCAGCCGATACGGCTTCACGATCATGCAAAATCACCGGCTGCTTCAAGGTACGCCGATCTGTCACTTCAACGCGGCCGGACACGACCCTGACTTCATCGCTGCCGCTTTTTTGATGCACAAAAAACCGGGTTCCCAATACGCGGGTCGTCGAATGATCGGCCTGGACAATAAACGGCCGGCTGGGGTCGGGTTTGACTTCGAAGTAAATCTCGCCTTTTAACAGTTCAACCTGGCGTTGCGGGCCATCCATGCTGACCGCAATGGCACTGTCGGTATTCAGCATGGCGGTGGAACCGTCATCGAAATAGACGGTTTTGCGCTCACCTACCCCGGTCGAATAATCGCCTTGCATCAAGACCGCAAGTTCGTTGCTAAACAGCAAGGTTAAGGCCAGACAGGCGGCCATCGCCAACGGCAACTTGACACGAGCAAGGATGATTTTTTTGTGGGGTACTATTCGGTGTTTTTGGGCGGCGTCTGTCAGTGCTTGCAGCAGGTCGGCATCACCCCACAGCTTGCTGATTTCATTAAAGGTGTCGCGATGCGCATCAGCCTGATTCAACCATCGAAAAAATGACGCTTTTTCTTCACCGGTGACATTGTCGGCCCGTAACCGTGTAAACCAGGCCACCGCTTGTTCGTCAATGTCGTTATTCAGTTCGGATTCCACACTGTTCGCCTCGTTTTTCTGTTTCATAAGTAACTACTCAGTTTCTGCATAGAAAGCTCGCCGTAGATAAACGCAACCGGCGAACCGATTCTACCAAAAGCCATAGAAATGGCTGAATAGTAGCGTTTCATAATATTCATTCTACCTAAAAAATTTATTATATCCGCTTGTTTTTTACTTGATATGCGGCTGTAGCAATAGCGTGTGTTCAGATTTTCCCGCCGTCAATGCCATCGGCAAGCCCTTGAGCCAATAATCCTGCTGGTCCCGGTAATAAGGCGACAAGGGCTGACCCGATTGGCCGCCGGGCATATGCAGAATGGCGTCTTCAAAATGACCCGGCGAGACCACCAGCCGTTCGCTGGCTCCGAAACCCGGCCCCGCCGCGCGAACGCAAAAAGCGCAACCCGGCAAGGCTTCGCCCGGCATATCCAGCAAATCGCTCAGTATCGGCAAGGCCTTGGAAAACGGATGCGCTTGCTTGACCTTGTTTAGCCTGCCCCAGTTCAGTTCCATTAATGCCACCCCCGGATGCTGGGCTTGCACCTGCTGCAAGCCGTGTTTCAATTGCCCCAGAATAAAGTCGTCCCAGTTGCGATAATGCGCCGCATCGGGCAGTGCGTGCGGCGGCTTTTCGTTCAGCAGGGCTTGCAACGGCGTATCGATATAACTCCACGAATAGCTGAAGTTTTTATCGGCATCCCGGCTGGCCGACAAAAGCGGCGTAAATACCGCCTCGACCAATTGCTTGCGGAACTCGACCAGCAACGCAAATCCCAGACTATCGACATCGGCCCGGCCGTCCCAGGCCAGCAGATAATCGCGCGCCTCGGCCAACTCCGGCTGCCGCGCAACCGCTTCCTTGGTCAAAATAGTTAAGGCCAACTGCTGATAGTAGACATAGAACTCGCTTTCGGTATCCAGTTGCAGATTGAACATCGCCTGTTCGCCGATCTTGGGCAAAGGCGTCAGTTTTTGGGTAATCCTGTAGGCGCGATAACCGTTGCCGAACTGGTGGCCGATCACATACGGATAATTTTTACCCAGACGGCGATCGTTGGCCGACGCCAGAATACCCTCGGGCGGGTCGATGACGCGCGGCAAATCCCCGGGCTCGACATAGCCGTTCCAGCCCACACTGCCGTCCGCCCAGGAACGGCTGACCAAGCCGTCATTGCCGAAGCGCTTGGGGATTTTGCCCATCAACGTCCAGGCGATATGGCCTTGGTCGTCGGCCAACAACATATTCAACTGCGGACCGCCGCTGCTGTTGACGATTTTTACCGCCTGCTCCAGGGTTTCGCCTTGTTCCAAATCAAACAAATTGAAGTTGAACGCATCGGCATCCAGCGCCACCCAATGAATCGCCACCGGCTGATCCAGCAACGGCTGGTTGGCGACCGGCCCCCAGAGCGTCTGCTTGACCACGATCTGCTTGGCTGCACTGCCTTTGACGATTATGGTTTCAGGGTATTCGTCGAAGCGCCGCCATTGCTCACCTACCCGGTATTGATCGGGATCAGCGGGATTGATGTCGAGCCGCACCAGATCCAGGAAATCGCCGGACAGATTGGTTGCTCCCCAGGCAATATGGCGGTTGCTGCCGACAATCAACAAAGGCGTGCCGGGCAAGGTCAAACCTGCGGCATGGGTATCGCCGTAATTCAGCTCGATGCGGTACCAGATATTGGGCACCGATATGCCCAAATGCATATCGTTAGCCAAAATGGCCCGCCCGTCCCAGGTCTTCTTGCCGCTGACCGCCCAGGCATTGGAGCCGGCCATAAAATCGGACTGCTGAACCAGCTGCGCCAGTTGACCAGGAGCAGTCTTATCCGCTGGCTGATGGGCCAGTGCGGATGCCAAGGCCTCGACAGGAATCGCCTGCGCCGGGCGCAACGATTCGGCCTGTTTTTGCAGACGTTCGGTGTAAAAATCGGTATCCGGCGTTAAAAACCGCATCACAGCTTCCGGCAAGGTTTTTTCCATCACGCTCAGCATGCGTTCGCCGCGCTCCTCCCAGGCCGTCAAGTTCTCGCACATGCCCAATACCACCAGCAGACTGTCCTCGGGAGTCCAAGGCTCCGGTTGATAGCCCAATACGGTAAACTCGAAAGGCAGTTTGCCGGAGTCTGTCATATAGCTGTTGACGCCGTCGGCATAGCTTTGCAGATATTGCCGGTGGTCCGGCGGCAGCTTTGCCAGTATCGCTTTTGCCTCCCGATGGAAACCGTAGGTTCGGGCCTTGATGTCGCTGTCCAGCGCCATGTCGCCAAAAATTTCCGCCAGGCGCCCGGCGCTTTTACGCCGCATCAGCTCCATCTGAAACAAACGGTCGCGCGCGGTAACATAGCCCAAGGCTCGAACCGCATCGGCACGGTTCGCCGCGTCGATGACCGGCATGCCGTGCGCATCGGTTTGTACGCGGACCTCCGCCGTCAGCCGGTCCAGCTTCACCGTGCCGTCAAGTTGCGGCATGGAGTCATGCAAAAGCCAAAAACCGCCGCCTATGGCTATCGCGGCTACACTCGCCAGCGTCAAGCCGCAAAAAAAAACAATTTTTCGAATATTCGCCATTGCCATCCACTATTGTGAAATTATTAATTCAATTGCAGCTTTTGTTAAGTAACTGATGTTACGTACTGTCCACGAAAAGCACGAAAGACACAAAAAAGCTTTATAGCACAATCCGTTCGACTATTGCTTTCAGGTAGTTCAGTTACTTTGAGCGGGACGGGACGCCCTACGTATGCAGGACAAAGCTTATCTGGATAACTATGCCATGATGGCATTGTCTGTTTGCCTGCCGCTGCCGGCTTTTTCCATCGCGACAATCTGACCTTCTTCCAGCTTGATGCAGCGGTCCGCCACATAAAAATAGCGGTCGTCATGACTGATGACCAATACTGTTTTGCCTCGGGCTTTCAGGGCCGGCAGCAGCTCCGTATAAAATAAATGCTTGAATTCAGGATCCTGATCTGCCGCCCACTCATCGAAAACATAAAAAGGCCGGTCTTCCAGGTAAGCGACCAACAGCGCCAAGCGTTTGCGCTGGCCTTGCGACAAATCCACCGAGGAAAACCGACCATTATCAACCCGCACTTTATGATGTAAATGCAGACGCTGCAAATAATCGGCGATGAGGGCGTGATTTTTCTCGTCATCGACCCCATACAGCTCGTCAAACAAATAAAAATCCGAGAAAATCACCGAAAAGTTTTGCAGATAATCATCCTTATGACAATCATCAACCGCTGCACTGTTCCAGCGAATAACCCCCTGCTCCGGCGTGTAGAGTCCGATCAGCAGCATGGCCAGCGTCGTCTTGCCGCTGCCGTTGCCGCCGATTAAAAACACCAGCTCCCCAGGTTTAAAGTCCAGATCGACAGGCCCCAGGGTGAAGTTGCGGTTTTCCTTTTCCCGATGAAAACTGTGCGTCACACCTTGTAGCGACAGCCCTGAAAACGTTGCGCAAACCTCGCGTTTATCAGGCGCATCGGCCGGAACCGCCTGCTTTTTGAGCTGGTCGCCGAGTTGCCGGACTTTTTGTAACGACACCTTGGCGCGGCCAAAAACCGGCAAGCCGGTGGTGAGTATGCTCAGCGGCGACATCATGAACAAAAACACCAGCGCATAGCCGCCGATCACCTCCCGATCGATAGCCTGCCACACCGGAAAAACATAAAGGATCGCGCCTATGACCAGGTAATACAATAACAGCGCCCACTGATTGACCAGCAAATAAGCCACGTCCCCACGAAAAGAATGTCGACGATAGGCTTCGGCGCTGGCCGCCAGAGACTGCGCCATAAACGCGTCGCTGCGCTGCCGGTGCAACTTCAACTCACGGATGCCTTCCGTCAAAGCTCGAAAACCGCTGCTGAGTACATCGTATTCTTCCCGCGCCCTGAGTACGTTTTTTTTGGGCAACCGGCTGAATAAATTAAAACTCAAGACCCCGAATGCAATCACCCCGCCCAAAACCAGCGCTAACTGCCATGACAACCAGCTCAGATAAGCCATACAGCCGGTCACGATCGCAAAATTAATGCACACTACCGGCAACAATTGACTGGCATTGGCAATCGCCGATATGTCCTCGGTCAGATTAGCCAATAACGCCGACTTGCCGAGTTTTTGCAGAAAAGGATAAGGCGCGGCAAGAATCAAGCGGCTGATGTGGATGCGCAGATCGCAAACAATCTTGGCGCTGAGCCGGTTGAGCAGATAATGCGACAAAAAACCGCTGAACAATACCGCAACAGACAATCCGGCAAACAGCCACGGCAAAAGTTTGGCATCCAAGGTATTCGACAGCGTCGAATTAATCAGCGCCACCAAGGCCGCACTGCTTAATCCGCTGATGATGCCGGCAAGCAGTACGCTAACTATCGTCAGCCAGGAGGAGCGGCATAAAAAAACCAACATAAACTATTTTCCTTTAAGCTCGCGTATAAACATTCAATGCGTTAGAACAAACCCTATGCCGCATATCAGACCTCAAAGCCAAAGCAGGCCTAATAATAGGACGCTTTAGGCGCTTTTTAACCTCATCCGCCCTGCTAAAAAAATGCCGTTGCACACCCGCTAACCCGACATGCCCGATCAAATCCTAAAAAACCGCAGCCGTGCGACGCCCGCATCGCGCTTCTAAAAAACTATGTTACTGAAGTTTCCCAGTTTTAGGGGGGATGCACAGGCATGTAGGGGTATATTTGTTAGGGTTTGCTACATCTAACGTAAAGCTTATCAAAAATAGCCACAACCCAGTAGTTACGGCAATTCACCTTTCCAATTTCTGGGAAACTTCAGCTATGTTATTTAACGCATTATAAGTGCGTCATATGCCCTATTTTTCAAATACCCCCCTTGTTTTTAAACTAAGCAATTGAAATAAATAGATTTAAAAGTTGGCCCGCTAATTGCTTATATAATAATCAGGGCTGCACGACAAATACGGCCTAAGCCGGTTCAAAACAACATATCGACACTCTCCGGCAACTCAACCTGCCGTGCAGGCCCGGTATATTACAAACCGCTGCCTGTCCGCCGATAGCCGCGGACTAACAAGAACCACGGAAGCACGTATGTTTAAGCTATCCCGATACCCGCTATCGTTTCGTCAAACAGCCCAGGCAAACCACTAACGCCGCCAGAACTCAACATACCGGCGCACCAGCAAGATAAATATTCTTAACAACAACGAAGAGGGATTTGAACTTGAACGTAGAAGCCATTTACTTAAATCACCAGTCCGAATTGCAGTTTCATTTGACCCGGATTGTCGACTGCCCGGATATAGCCGCCGACCTTGTTCAAGAAAGCTTCATTATTTTTTTTCGCGAAGTGCAAAAACAAGCTATCGATCATCCTCGCGGTTTTCTGTTCAGAATCGCCAAAAACCTCGCTTACGATCACATCAAGCATCGAAAAGTAACGGAAAATTACCAACAAACCAAAGAACAAACCCTGCCCCCGCCCAGCGAATTCCCCTCCGCCGAGGCACTCGTATCCGTCGATGAAAGGTTAGCCGCCATCACGCGGATACTGGACGAATTGCCTATGCGCACCCGGGAGATATTTGTCCTGAATAGAGTTTACGGCATGACCTATGCCGAAACCGCCAAGGAACTCGGCATATCCGATAGCGCCGTTGAAAAACACATGGCCAAGGCCCTGCTGCACTGCCGTATACAATTCAAAATCCACAGCCTGGATCAGCATGACCACTGAGGTATTTTGCCGCTACTATCGTCTACTTTACGGAAACCATCCCATCGCATGATCGGGTGTGTTACGGCAATTACCCATCATCGGAGAATAACAATGGCTTGGGACGACGACGAAGACACGACCCTTTATCAGGTTGTGGTCAATCACGAAGAACAATATTCAATTTGGCCTGACTACAAAGAAATACCGGGCGGCTGGCGGACGGCCGGAAAAATCGGCAACAAACAGGAATGTTTGGATCACATCAAGGACGTCTGGACGGATATGCGTCCGTTAAGCTTGCAGATACACATGCAACAAACGGCGTCACAATAGCCCGTAAATATAAAAAGACGGGATTTACATCACATCTTTACGCTATCGCCATTAAACTTTATATGTGGGCGCGAATTTATTCGCGCTTTTTAACACCAGCCTGCTCCGCGAATAAATTCGCGCCCACAATATACAACCGCAACTGTTTTCGGCTTAACTTAATGGCAGTGTTCAAGCCGCTTAAGCTCAATTCCTGTATAACATTTCGCCGGAACCGTCAACGCGGCGCTGATGCCGCGGCCAACATCCAGATCGACCAGCGCCCAATCCCCAGCAGGACCATACCCTTCCGGCACCGACAAAAACCGCGCTACACCGGCCGGCGTAGAAACCACCTTGGAAACATCCAGGCCGAGACCCACGCCGATGGCTTTTACAAAACTTTCCTTCCTCGTCCAGAGCCGGTAGAAAAACTCGTCTTTGCGGCTTGCCGGCAAGCCGCCCCAGAAATTGCGTTCGGCTTCGGTAAAACAGAGGCAGGCGATTGAAGCGCAGTCGACGCTGTTATTCCAGACTTCGATATCAACACCTATCCGACCGTCCAACCCGACTGCCACCAGCATTTTATCGCCGGAATGCGCCAAATTGAATTGAATGTCATGCTCCAAGCCGTCGACAACAATGACCGGCTTGCCAAACGCCTGCGGCGCATAAGTAATTGTTTCAGCAGCTATGCCCAGGTACCCGGCCAGGATCAGCCGGAGCTTGCCGTGACTGGCAACATAACGCCTGCCGTGTATCGCTTGCACGAAACGCAAGGCTTTGCCCTGCTCATTCGTGTCCAATAGCAGCCAATAATGCCGGTACCCTTCGTCGGTAACGGCTAATTCTTCCAGCCATAAATCGATAGCCATAAAATCATCATCGTTTGAGATCGGGATGCAACACCAGCAACCGATCCGACCACAATCCCGGCAATTCCGCCAAAAACTGCGCTTGCTGCTCCGTTGAAAATCCCAAAATAAACATAAGCTGCCCTACAGACCGTTCCCCGTCCGCCGCCTGCAAGACCCGGTACCCGACTTCCGACAATGCATGGCGCCGTGCGGAATCGTAATTCCAAACCAGCGCGTAACTGAACCCCCGTTCGCTATGGCTGACATAGCGATCCTCTCTTATCAACAGCGCCGCTTTCGGCAAGCTGACGATTAAGCCGGCCAAGTCCTCAGGCTGCCAGTCCTTTTTGCGGGCCAAATAATCGCCCACGACCAGATAATCCAGCCCGGACGTCAAATAACACACCACCGCATCGTCGATGCTGTCGACAATAGGCTCGGCATTGTTATTGAACGAGGTATTCAGCAAAATCGGCATGCCGGTTTTGCTGCCGAACGCGTCGATCAACTCCCAATAGCGCGGATTGGTCGCCCGGCTTACGGTTTGCAGCCGGGCGCTGCCGTCTACGTGGGTGATCGCAGGCAATTGTTCGCGCAATTCCGGTTTGACCTTCAGCACGAAGGACATGAACGGGAAATCGGCATGCTCCCCCGGCACTTCGAAGAAATCCCGTACCCGCTCTTCCAGGATCGACGGCGCAAACGGCCGGTAACCTTCGCGCATTTTGATCATCGCATTGATCGTCTCCTTGTGCGCGGCGATGCGCGGATCGGCCAGAATGCTGCGGTTGCCCAAAGCCCTGGGGCCGAATTCCGAACGGCCTTGCACCCAACCGATCACCGCGCCGTCGATTATCAGATCGGCGACTTGCTCGGAGCGGTTGTCCAATTTTTCAATGTGCAAAAATGCGTGCCAAGCCGCTAGCGCGTCACCGACTTCATCGTCATGAATCGGCGTTCCCCAATAGGCATCGGCAACGCGCGCAAACGGCAGCTCCGGTTGCATTTGGTGGGCGACATAAGCCGCCGCACCGTATGCACAGCCGGAATCACCGGCAAATGACGGCAGAAAAACATCCTCAAACAAACCGGAACAGAGTATCTTGCCGTTCATGCTGCTGTTCTGGCCGACGCCGCCACTGATGACCAGACGGCTATGACCGGTCAGTTGCCGGAAGTGACGCAGGATATGAAAAACGATAGCCTCTAACGCTTCTTGCAATGCCGCCGCAATATCCATGTGGACTTGGGTGAACGGCTCGTCACGGCCTCTCGGTTGCACTAACTCGTACATGTCCATAATACGATGCTGATGGATGGTGTAATCGCCATCCGGCAGCAACTCATAAAAGCGATTGAATTTCTGCCGATAAACGGCCGGATCACCGTAAGGCGCCAAGCCCATCACCTTATATTCGTCAAAATCCTTATAGCCGAGAAAAGCGATGACGTTTAAATAAAAATGACCCAAGGAGTCCGGGACCGATTTCGTCCCGAGTACATTAAAGTTCTTACCGTTTGCATCGATCACCATCGCCGAGACATCGTCGCCCTCACCGTCGATGGTAAAAACCAGGCTTCTATCAAACCCGGACAGATAGTAACTTGCGGCGGCATGCGCAACATGATGATGAACAAACCGGAAGATTTGCGGGTTTAATTGATACCCGAATTCGCGTTCGAACAGGTATTGATACAAATGCCTGACATCGGGAAACTGATTTAATAACGGCGTAGTCAACCGGAATTTTTTAAGCGTGTTATTCAGGAAATCTTCGCTGGCATAGAAGGCTATCGCATCGACATCATCCAGCGACTTGTCCGCGCTTTCCAGGCAAAAACGCACCGATGACGCCCAGATTTTATTACTGTGTTTAATCCTGTTTAGCCGTTCTTCCTCAATCCCGGCAATGACCTTGCCATGTTCTATCAGTACCGCCGACGAATCATGCCCCAAGCCGGTATTCGTCATGTCCAACGCGTCGAAAACCGGATCGATACCACCCGTTAGTCCCAAAATCAGCATATCCCTCAAGCCCCCGTTATTGTTTATGATCTTCTATCGTTCGATTCTTTTGCCCGGCGACGCGGCAACTATCCGATTTCGCCGGTTGCTAGCATCGGCCGCTTGCTTTTGCTCTGTTTTTGCTGCTTAGCCTTGCGTTTTTGCAGCCAGCGCATAATGCCGGTGATGTATAAAACCAGCGGTGCAAAGCCGGCGATACACCACAGGATACGGCCGGGAAGCCCTAAGGCCTGACCGTCGTGCAAAGGCCACAACAGATTTAAAAATGTCTCGCCGGAAGTAAACGTTTGGGGATCCTGGACAGCCAGCACCTTGCCGCTGTATTGGTCTATCCAGACCTTGCTGCGCGGACGCTTACGGTTGGCTTCGCCGGCTTGTCTTTTGGCAACCATGTAAACGCCGTCCTTACTGTCCGGCGTGCCTATGCCGCGCAATTCCGCACCGGGAAAAACCTGATCGGCGATAACTGCCGCTTGTGCGATTGAAATAGGTTCAGCGATATCCGCCACCGTTGATTTAAGCGTGGGATTCTTTAAGTGATCCGCTTTGACGGCGGAAAAAACGTTTACCAGCGGCTTGATATAGTCGTTGTAGCTGAACGCAAAGCCGGTAAAGGCAATGACCAGCAACAGCGCCGAACCATAGAATCCGGTGATTTTGTGCAGATCATAGTAAAACCGTTGCGTACTTGAATGGGGCTTTATCGTCAGCGCATTTTTAAATTTCCCGCCGCGCGGCCACCACAGATAAAGCCCCGACAAACAGCAGACAAACAGGAAAACCCCAAAAAAACACACCACCTTAGCGCCTACTTTACCGATCTCCGCACCTATTTTTCCGGTCAAAAAATCGGCGTGCAGTTCGTAAATCAGACTGGTCAATGTCCGGCCCCAGAAGTGTTCCGAAACTATCTTTCCGCTATAAGGATCGACCAGTATTTCCAGAGGCGCAAACAGCTCATGTTTAGTTTCTTCAGGTTTTGGATATTCCACCCAGACATAATCGCTCCGGTAACCCGGCAAGACCATGAACCAGCCGCCGGTTCTTTGCGGATGCGCGGCCTTAACGGTTTGCATGATCTCGTCCAAACTACGCGGCTTTGCCTGGCTTGCGCCAGGTAAAGCCGGTAGACCCAATTCCCCGAGCTCGTAATAAAAGACATTACAGGAGCCGGTCAATCCCAGAATTACAAATACCAGGCCAACCGTCAGCGCAATCGTCAGGTGCAGATTTAGCCAGAACTTGCGGGTGTTTTTTCGCGAAAACAAGCGCTGAGGATTGCTTAGGTTGAATGCCCGCTGCGATTCTTTAAGCATATGATTCTATATCGGAATGTGGGTGCGTTGGGTCAACAACTTTATCGCTAACCCAACGTGGTTTCGATTAAAATTCTACCCGGATGGAACCGATAGCCGTCAGCGGGGCACCGATGTAAACGCCATTGCGCGGAGAGACATTGGCATTGAGATCGGTGGATTCATAATATTCCTTATCGAGCAGATTGCGGAGATTGAACTGTGCAGTGACCCGGGTTTTCTTGATGTTCCATCGGTAAGCGGCAAAAGCATCCATCCGCACATAACCCGGCATCTGGAAACTATTGGCGTTATCGCCTTCGCGCTGTCCCGCGGCAATACCGCCGAGACCAAAACTCAAGCCTTTTAGCATGGCATAACCGTTTAGATCATATTTAAGCCACATACTTCCCGAATGCTCAGGAATGTTATTCGCTCGATTGCCTTGCGTGCCGCCGGTGAAATCTTTAACGATTCGCGCATCGGTGTAGGCATAACTACCCACCAGACTCAATGCGTCCGTCACATGCCCGGTTAGGTCCAGCTCAATACCCTGGCTGCGTTGTTTATTGGCTATTTTATCGAAGAGGTTAGGAGTACTCAGGTCGTTGACCAGAATATTGTCTTTGGTGAGATGGTAGTACGCCAACGTTGCGATAAAGCGCTCATCGAATAATTGTGTTTTGACACCCGCCTCAAACTGCTCGCCAATTTGCGGCGCAAACGTTTTCCCATCGGCTGCCGGGGCATTGTTGGCGCCAAACGAAGTCGTCCAGTTGCCGTAAACACCCAGCTCTTTAATGGGCTGGTAAAGAATGCCTACCCGCGGACTGAAGCCTTCATCCTTACGAAACGGTATTGGGGCTGCTCCTGAAACATTCGCAGAATCAGCGGTAACATTCCCCGTTTTAGCCCAGTCATAGCGTCCCCCACCCATAATATGCAGTTTGTCCCACAAAGTGATGTGGTCTTGAAAATAGGCACCGTACCATTCATCTTTAGATATGGTTAAGTTTTCTCCCGGAAAATTGGTTGTGTTATAGGCATTCTGAAACAAAGCTGGACTGATTCCGTAACTTGGATTAAAAATATCTAACGCCAAAGCCGGGTTAGGGTTAATAAAGTCGCCAAAAATGGCATAGTCCGAACGGTGCTGAAAATAATCAAATCCCACCAGCGTCTGATGTTGTGTAGGCCCGATGTCGAACTTTCCGGTCAAGTCCAGATTGGTATGATAAGTTTCCTCATCGGTAGATTGATGGAAGATGTTCCGGTTTAAAGTATGTCCATCTGCCTGAAAAGCATTACCGAATGCAGGCGCGGGATTGACAAATGTTTGGTCGGCATGTTCCAAATTGGCCAGGAATCGGCTGTGTATGGCCCAATCTTCGTTGAACCGATGATTGATTTCAGTACCGACATACACCTTGGATTGATTATCGAGCGGATCGTTAGGATCGCTACCGTATGAGCGATTGATAGGAACGGACGCCGGCCGTTTGCCTATAACCGGAACACCCAGATCGGCTTGAAAATCCTGCTCCATCCCCTCAACGCTGAGCGTCATATCGGTCGCGTCGGTGAGTTTCCAGGTCACGGCGCCCGCAGCATTGACTCGGTCGTCTGAAATAAAATCCCTAAACGAGTTATTGTTTTGATAGGAGCCCGTGAAGCGGTACAGCACAGACTTATCATCGGTGACCGGGCCGGTAGCGTCCCACTGGGTCCGATAAAAATCATACGAACCGATCTGCTGCTCCAATGAATAATAAGGCGTATCCAGCGGCTTCTTGGTGGTGACGTTGACCAGCCCTCCCGGCTCGGCGCGGCCGTACAAAACGGAAGCCGGGCCCTTGAGGACTTCAATGCTTTCCAGGTTGGAGGTATCGAATTCGCTTTGCAACCCCCCGAAACCTGCCAGCAGTCCGTTGCGGTAAGTTGAGGAGGTCCGAAAGCCGCGCAAAATAAACCCGGTTCCCATACCCAAAGTAGATTGCGTGCGCACGCCGCTGACATTTTCCAAGGCATCTTTAATGCGCGAGGTTTTTTGGTCATCCATCACCGCCCTAGGCACCACCTGAATAGACACCGGCGTTTCCATAATCGGCGTATCGGTTTTGGTGGCCGAGCTGGCACGAGTGCGGTTGTAATCGGGATTATAGGGGTCGTTGTCGGCATAGCCGGTTTTACCTGTTACCGTCATTGCTTTCAACGTGGTCGTGCCCGCTTGCGGCTCCGCAACGGCCACTTTCTCCAATGTCACGCTATTGTCTCCCGTCGAGCGGTAAGCCAAGCCGCTTCCTCGCAACAGCTCATTCAGACCGTCCTTAACGCCGTAATTGCCCTTAAGCGGCTTGGATTTTGCGCCTTCTGCCATAGAGGCCGGATAGCTTAATTCCAAACCGGTTTTCTCCGCGAAACTATTCAACGCGGTAGCCAAGTCGCTGGAAGGCAGGTCGAATTGAATTTTTTGGGCATTGTCCGCTTCCGATAACGCCAGTACAGCGTGACAAACCGCTAAAATAAAGACTCCTTTTATGAAACATGCCTTGATCTTTTTTTCTGGATTAACCGCTATTTCGCCGAAAGAAAAGTTCTTCTTTTTATTATTATTAACCATTCTGGAATTTTCCCTAGTAGTTTCGTACCTGTGGTAAGTTCTTAAAAAACCGAACCTAATGACTTGCGGATATTGTTATCCGTACAATCTATGCATTTACCAAAAGGAGACGAGCAAGCTTAAAATCCACCCCACCCACAAAAATTATTTTGTTTAAAATAATTTCCATTAACCTGAAAATGGCGATTGAGCTACGGATTTGACGGATAAACATTGAGTATGGAATGGTTTTTTATTCACCACGAAGACACGAAGGACACGGAGAAATAAAGTTTCGTGCCCTTCGTGTCTTCGCGGTGTTCTTTATGACAACAGTTAATAATGCTCCGGCTCCAGCACAAACCCGCTGCGCTTGAAATAGGCCTGATAGCGCGTCAACAACTCATCATCCAACAAGGCGCACTCAATACCGAGCTTCGACAGGACACTATGCGTTTCGCTGCAATCGTAGCGGATAGCGTCTTCCGCCAATAACTCGGCCTCACCCTCCCGGTTTTGATCTGAAAACATCGACAGCAACGGCAATAAGGCGAAGTCTTTGCGGTTGGCCTCGCCGGTCTCCAGTACCTTTTGCACCCAGGCCCGATAAGAAATACGCTCCAAGCGATAACCTGCCCGGCTGAACCCGTCGATCAACTGATCGGAATAAGGCGGGGTGGGATGATTTAAATGGAAACAGCCGCCGATGGAACTCGGCTGCAACGATAGAGAGACAATGGCCCGGCTCATGTAATCGACGGGCGCCATATCCATGCGAACCCGTTCAGCAGGCGCGTAGCCCAGTTGTATGCAACCTTTGATCAACCGGCACAGAAAATCTTCGGTATTCCAGATGCCGCTATCGCTTGCTCCGGCAACGGTAGCCGGCCGATAAACCGTTACCTGAAATCCGCGATCTCTTGCGATGCTAACCAATCTTTCCGCCACCCATTTGCTCTGCGCATAACCATTGACCAAATTTGCGCCGGGTCTCGGCTCATCCTTTTCCTGGTAGCCCAACGGGTTAACGGCGGACGTTTCGCCAAACACCGACAGGGTTGAGACATAATGAACAGCTTTGGTTCTGCGGTAACCGGCGAGACGCAGCACTGCTTCGGTCGCCAAGACATTGGCGGCTTTTAACGCGCTGTAAGGCTGAACAAAGTTGACCTGCGCTCCATTGTGGTAAATCACGTCAACCTGCTCGGCAATTTCCTTGTAACGCGATTCGGTGAGTCCAAGCCGCGGTTCCGCTAAATCGCCGCACACCGCAACAACCCGACTCCAATCGATACCGTCTTGCAGCTCGAAATAGCCGACTTGACGTTGCAGCCGGGTCAGGGCCTCCCGTTCATCGGCCGCCCTGATCAAGCAATAGATTCTAGCCTGGGTTTTCTCCAGTAAGTCGGCCAGCAAAAACGTGCCTAGAAAACCGGTAGAGCCGGTTAACAGCAAGGCTTGAGCCTCGGCCACTTCGATTGCGGCCAATGCTGTCGGAACAATTTCCGGATCAAGTTCCGCTTCGGCCTCAAGATCGAGCAGCTCGTCGTTTTCCCTATCGCCGTCAATTAACCTGATTTGTGCGGCTAGAGTCGGATTCTCAAACACATCCACCAACGCAACGTCGACACCCAGGTTTTTTTGTACGGCAAACACCAACTCTATTGCGAGTAACGAATGACCGCCCAAATCAAAGAAATCATCATGCGTACCGACCTGTTCGACACCCAACAAATCCGCCCAGATGGCCGCCAGCTTTGCTTCCGTTTCCGAAACAGGCGAATCGGCTTTTGCTTTTGACACCGCATCATTAGCAATCCCCGTCAATAATGCCTTACGGTCGAGCTTACCGTTTGCCGTCAACGGTATCCGCTCAAGAAAAACAAAAACGCCTGGCAGCATATAATCGGGCAATGAAGCTTTAAGATTTCCCCGCAACACTTCCGCCGTAAGTCCGCCGTTGCCGACCACATAAGCAATTAATTGCTGATTTTCCCTAACCAAAACAACCGCCTCATCCACGCCGGGTTGCTCTATAAGCCTGGCCTCGATTTCCCCCAACTCAATCCTGAAGCCGCGTATTTTCACCTGATCATCGATACGGCCTAAAAACTCGATGTTGCCGTCCGGCCGGTAACGCGCCAGGTCGCCGGTTTTATACAATCTGCCGCCGTTGTTCCGGAACGGATCGGGGATAAACTTTTCCGCCGTCAATTCGGGACGCCGCCAATAACCGCGCACCACGCCTGCGCCGCCGATATGCAGTTCGCCCGATACGCCGACCGGAACCGGGTTTCCGCTACGGTCCAGGATATAAAGCCGGACGTTGCCGATCGGCCGCCCTATCGATAGCGGCCTGTCCAGATCGTCCCGACCCGCCAGGTAAACGCTGCTCCAAACCGAACCTTCGGTCGGGCCGTATTCGTTGTAGAACGGCACCTGCGGCAACGCCGCGTAGTGCTGTTTGACCACCTCGGTTGAACATGCTTCTCCGGCAACGATGGCCGTTTTCAAGTTTTGCAGCGCTGTTCCCGCTTGTTTCAGCAGCAACGCATAAAAGGACGGCAACGCCAGCAGATGCGATACCCGCCGGTTGGCAATAATGTCGGCCAGTGCCGCCGGGTCTTTGGCTGCGGCGTCGGTCGGCAGGCACAGACAACCGCCCTGCCCCAGCGTCCAGAACAGTCCGGCCACCGAACTGTCGAACGCGAACGAGGACAGCAACAAATAGGCGCTGACCGGTTCCCGATAGTGGGCAAACCGCGCGGCTGTCGAATGTACCGCGTTGCGGTGCGAGACCATCACGCCTTTCGGCTGACCGGTAGATCCGGAGGTATAGATGATATAGGCCGGATCGAGCGGGTGATTGCAGGATGCCGGATTGTCGGCAGGCCATTGCGCAATGGCCTGCCAATCGCTGTCCAGATAAACCGTTTCCTTGGCGCTATGCGGCGATGCCGCGTCCAGCCGTTGTTGGGTCAGCAACACGGCAATCCGCGCATCCTTAACCATGTAGGCGATGCGCTCCTCGGGATAATGAGGATCGAGCGGCACATAGGCCCCGCCCGCCTTCAGTATGCCCAGCATGCCGACCGCCAGCTCCAGCGACCGTTCGACGCAAAGCCCGACCAAAACCTCCGGCCCTGCACCCCTGGAACGCAGGTAATGGGCTAACTGATTGGCTTTGGCATTGAGTTCGGAATAGCTCAGCGTTTGCCCTGCAAACGCCACCGCATCCGCATCCGGCGTTTTTTCGACTTGCGCTTCGAACAAGGCATGCAAACTTTGTTCGGCAGGATAATCGGCGGCGGTGGCATTAAAACCGAACAACAGTTGCCGGCGTTCAACCGCCGACATGATATCGATAGTATCCACCCGCTGCAGAGGATGTTGCTCCAGTGCGGTGACCAACGCTGCCATCGCGGTGCGCAGATAAACGGCAATCCGCGCCGGATCGATCCCGCCCGCGCATTGCACGGTCAAGCCAAAACCCTGCCCCAGATCGTCCACCGACAGCGTCAGCGGATAATTGGTGCGCTCTTCGCTGCTGATCACGCGCATGTCTTCCCATTCCAGCAGCGCCGCTTGCTCCGGCGCGGCAGTCAGGGTCGAGTGCCGGTAATTCAGCAGCGCGGTAAACAGCGGCACCGAGGCAGGCACGGCGCTGCAACGCTGGGCCAGCGCAAGCGAGGCTTGCTCGTGCATCAGCAATTCGTTCAAGTTGCGATGCGTGCTGCCGACCATTTCCTGCACCGTCCGGCCGCGCATCGAAACCCGTATCGGCAAGGTATTGATGAACATACCCACCGCGCTTTCCGCCCCGAAACTGCCGCCTTGCAAGCGGCCGGACAACACGGTGCCGAACACCACATCGTCGCGACCGCTGCATTGCCCCATCACCAAAGCCCATGCCAGATGAAACAGGCTCGCCGGAGTCACGCTGTGCTGCCGCGCGCTGCTGCGTATGCGTCGCGCCAAATCCGCCGCCAAAGGCAGAACCGCTTCGCCGACTTGTCCGCCGCTGCCTTGCACATTCAACAACCCGAACGGCGCGGTCGGTTCGTCGATGTCACTCAGCTGCCGACGGAAATAGCTTTCATGTTCCGCTTGGGGAACCGAGCGCATTTGGGCGATGAAATTCCGATACGGCTGCACGGCCGGCAGTTGTCCGGCCCGGCCGTCAAGCAGCAGCCGGATTTCCGACAAGATCAGCTGTAGCGTATAGTTGTCGTCGACCATATGATGGTTGAGCATCGCAAACCAGCATTCCTCCGATTGGCTATCCTTGATCACATAGCCTGCCAGCAGCGGCGCTTGTTGCAGATCCATCCTGAGCCGACGCGGATCGGTATGTTCCAGCAGGCATTCTTTTATCCGGTCTTTGGCTGCCGGGGCCAGTTCCTCAACCGGCAGCAGTGCCTGGCGATGCACGACCTGCACCGGCTGCGACAAGCCGCTCCAGCGCATGGAACTGCGCAAGATGTCGTGCCGGTCGATCACCGTCTGCAATGCGTCAAGAAACGCATTCAGCCGTGTGCGGTTGTCGAACACGATGATGGAGCGGGTGATGTACGGGTCGCCCTGCGTTTCCAGTAAATGATGAAACAAAATGCCTTCCTGCAACGGCGCCAACGGATAAATATCCTGAATGCCGGCTGCGCCCTCCGCCACGCTGGCGACGATCAGATCGATCTCGTCCTGGGTCAGGCTGACCAGCGGTCAGCATATCTGGGGTTATTTTCTGAGGTGCCGCCGCATGCGCTTCCATAACCAGGCCGTTCCTGAGCGCGGCCAGAAACTCCTGCTTATGGGCTTTCAGTCCGGCCATTAATGCCTGGTCCATTGCGCCTTGCGGTGCGCGGACGACGAGTTCGCCGTCAAGCTCGCTGATAACGATATTTTTTTCCTGCATCGAGGCAAAGACTTGCTGCAAACTCATAACCGAAACTCCTCAATAACGGGGTTGCTTAACGACTGCCCGAAATAATCGGGTATTAAATTGGGCGGCATTGCCAACGCGTGGCCATTGCACTGCTTATCGCCGATGACTGCCGCCAGCGAGCACAGCACCGGATTGGCGAATACCGCTCGGGCTTCAAATGCCCAGCCTTGTTGCCGCAGGCGTTCGACCAGCGACAACGCCATCAGCGAATGGCCGCCCAACTCGAAGAAATGATCGTTGCGGCCGACGCGTTCCAGTTCCAACAGCTCCTGCCAGATGCGGGCCAGCGCAATTTCTATCGGCCCTTGCGGCGCTTCGAAACAATGGCTGAGCACCGCATCCGCGTCCGGCACCGGCAATGCGCCGCGATCGAGCTTGCCGTTGGCGGTCAGCGGCAGGGCCGGCAGGATGACGAAGGCGCCGGGCAGCATGTAGTCGGGCAAGGTCACGGCCAATCCGGCGCGAAGGGCGGCAATCGACAGCTCGCTGCTGTGGTCTTTGGTCAAATAAGCCACCAGCCGCTTATCGCCAAAACCGTCTTCGCGGGCGATCACGACCGCCTCCCGCACCCCGGAATTCGCACTTAGCCGGCTTTCGATCTCGCCCAGTTCGATCCTAAAGCCGCGTATCTTGACCTGGAAGTCGTTGCGCCCCAGGTAATCGATAGCGCCATCCGCCAACCGGCGGCCCAGGTCGCCGGTTTTGTACATGCGGGCGGCCTTTCGGAAAGGATCGGGCATGAACCGCTCCGCCGTCAGTTCCGGCCTGTTCAGATAGCCGCGGCCGACCGCAATCCCGCCGATATAAAGCTCGCCGCTAACGCCTGACGGCACCGGTTCCAGCCATGGGTCGAGAATATAGATGGCGGTGTTGGCAATCGCATGGCCGATAGGGACGATCCCATCTCCTTACACACAAATACTAAACCAGTCCATCTAGCTTGCGGGCTATCTGTATTCCATACACGCAGTCTTGTATTCTCTGGAACCCTTTCCATATGCTTTTAGCGCCGGGCTCTCCATCCGATTTCCTGCCTAAAAAACCACCTAACGTCGCTAAATTCCGTAGCACCTCATTAAGCGTAGGTGTTTGTTCTGGAATGTCCTTGTCGGCTAATACAAAAGAGGACTTCCATTCTAAAGGGTCAAATATCAAGTCTGCTGACAAGTCAGGACAGACCCGCCCTAATCGCATTAAATA
>NZ_JAWPOH010000037.1:0-38356 GCF_037671525.1 Methylobacter svalbardensis | reverse complement strand
ATAGCTGAAGCCGCTCTCAATGAGGATTTTGATAGGGTTTGCCCCAAACCCGGCAACCCCTCGAAAAATTCGTTGGTGGCCGTATTGCTACGCATGGTGGCTTGATGATTTTTTAGGAAACTTCAGTACAATATCTGCTTCAACCAGATTTGTTACGTGCATATGGCGCACTGCATTAAAAACGGCCTGATACCGGAATTATCGGATTACACCATGGAAACGTTTTTCGAGAAACAGCTTCCGAATGTCTTGATTGCAAAACTCAGCTCAAGCTATCAAAGCCAACTGAACGCCAAACGTTTTTACGGCACCTATGGCATCAATGCCATCAAGAAGACTTCAACCTGTACGTTCATCAAAACCTATGGACGTTTTCACGATGACGGCAACGGCAAAAGCAAAGGAGAAGTGACACTCGCCGTACTGGCGCCATAAAGACCGAAGCATCGCCTATTTTCCACAAAACCTGAAATGGGTTCGTCCGATTTCAGGAGCGGAAAATGGGCGACGGTTGTTGTCTGCGCGACGGTCCGCGTTCGCTCGCGCTCCAACTTCGACAAAATATCCGGGCCTCCGGCTACGCGGGTGGGACGTCGCACTTCGCTCGTCCGCTTGCGCGGCCTCGTTTTCCTATGCTCCTTCATCGCCTTAGTTCCACTACAATAAATCAACAACCGTTATGTATTCCAGTTCGATTATCACCACGTTACAACTAGCCCCGCCGACCCAAAGAAAGCCGATCCTGAACGACTATATTCGCGAGTTATTGGCGAATTTTCTCGGGATGGATGGACCGGAAGACATAACCCCTAATCAAAGCTTTATCGGACTGGGCACCGATTCTCTACAAGCCGTGGAATTCAAAGCCAAACTGGAATCGAATCTGGCTTGTTCGCTGCGCACGACTTTGTTGTTCGACCATCCCAGGATGGATTTGCTGGTCGATTATTTAATCGACGACATATTGCCGTTAAATCAGACTCTGCCCGAAGAAACCGCGGACGCCGTTGCAATCACTGCGCCGATCGTCGGCAGCGATCCGCTATCCGTTGCCCAGACGCAACCGATCGCCATTATCGGTTTGGCCGGACTATTTCCCGGCGCCGAAAACGCGGAATCGCTATGGGAGAAAGCCATGGCTGGCGAATGTCTACAGCTGGACCCATGCTCGCCGGCACTCGCGTTTGGATACGGCCGTATCGATGAAAGCGGTCCGACCGAAAATACCGGAACTATCGACACTGCCGATCGCCAATTGCAACTGCTCAGTCGGCTCATTTCACAAGTACAGAACGATTACCAAATTACCGAACGGATGCTGTCGGCGCCTATGACCGGCGTTTTCATCGCCGCCCAAGCGATCGCCGACAGCCCTTGCTGCCGCGATGACGGCGGTCAGCCGTATCGAGTCCCCATTGCCAATCAGATATCCTTTCAATACGACTTGAGAGGCCCCAGCGAGGTCATCAACACGTTTTGCACCAGTGTCCACGTCGCGCTGCATCGTGCGGTGCAAAGTATCCGGTCCGGCGAATGCGAACAGGCCGTCGTAGGTGCCGTCAACCTCATAGACGCCGACGAATTCGCGTCCGCGGCAAAGCACGGTCTCTACGATAAGTTGCTGAGCGGCTGTAACCGGACGCGCAGTTTCGGCGAGGAAGCCGACGGTTTCGTCCGAAGCGAAGGCGCGGGCGTCGCTATCGTCAAACCGCTGGAGCGTGCCATAACAGACGGCAACCGGATTTTGGCGATCATCAAAAGCAGCGCGGTGCATCACGGCGGCCGCAGTTATTCGCTGGAAGCACCCAACGTGCAAGGGCTAAAGCACGCCATAACAACCAGCATCGCACAGGCCGGCATCAGCACGGATACGATAGATTATGTAGAAGCTCATGGCATCGGCAATACGCTGGCCGACGCCCTGGAATTGAGCGCGATCAACGACGCTTATCGGCTGCTGAGCGCGACTCCCGATAAAAATTGGTTCGTCAGCAGCGTCAAGCCCAGTATCGGTCATCCGGAGGTCGCATCGGGCATGGCCTCGCTGATCAAGGCCGTCAAAGCGCTGGAGCACCAAGCCATACCGGGCATAGCCGGCCTCGGCGAAATCAATCGCGAATTGCCGATCGACCATGCCCTGATCCTGCAAAACCGATCCACACACTGGCAAAACGGCGCCGGTCCACGCCGGCTAGCGCTCAACAGTTACGCGATCGGCGGCGTCAACTCTCATATCGTGCTGGAGGAATATTGCGGACAAGGAACTGCCGAGGCAGTTTTTATACAGCCGCCGGTTGACTCGACGAAAGTTCAGGCCATGCCGGCCGCGGCGTTGAGCGGCGATGTCGAGGCAACATTAGCCGGCCTGGTCGCCGAGGTGTTCGGCATGGACCTGTCGGAAATCGACCATTCGCTATCGCCTGTGCATTACGGCTTCGATTCGATCCAGGTGGTGCAATTCATCAACCGGTTGAACGAACGGCTGGGCTTGACCGTCAAGGTTGCCCAGGCGATGGGCGCCAAAAACTTCGGCGATTTTTTCGAGTTGCTGGCACGGCAAACGCCTTGCCCGGATAAGGTTGCGCCCGAAGCGCCGCAGACGGCCGCGAGCGTACCGACAGCGCCGCAACCATTGTCGGAAACCCAGAAAGGCCTGTGGTACATCCAGGAAACCTTTCCCGAATCCACGGGCTTCAACGTCCCGCTGATTTTCCGGCTCAAAGCCCCGGCAGATCCCGCCTGCCTGCGTCTGGCCCTGCTTGCGGTGCTGGAAGAGCGCCCGCTGCTGCGCTGCCGCTATCGATATAAAAAGAGCGCAGCCGGAGACGACATCGTGCAAACGGTCGGAATGGCTGCCGACAACCTTGTGATCGAGCATCTGACCCTGCCCGAAAACCAACAGACGGCACCGTTTCTGCGCCGATTGCTGCGGCAGCCGTTCAATCTGGAAACCGATCCGCCGCTACGGCTATATACCGTAGAATGCCCGCACGACCAACGCTACTATGTATTCTTCGTCATACACCACATCGTTATCGACGGGTTTTCCGGCATGTTGTTTGCCAACGAGTTCTGGGACAAATACCATGTCCTGGCCGCCGGCGGTACACCTACCGCACAAACTCCCGACACGGCCTTTTTCGACTTCATCGCCTGGGAACGCGCTTATCTGAGCAGCGCGCGGGCGGAAGACGACCTGGCCTGGTGGAAAAATCGGCTGGCAGGTGTACCGGCGACCATCGGCCTGCCTTACGATACTCTGCCGCAACCCGGTTTGCCCGATCTGGGTATGGGCTGCGAAACGCTGACGCTGAACAGCGCCACGCTGGCCGCACTGAAATATCTCGGTTCCATGCTGAACCAAAACCTGTCGGCATTATTGCTTGGCGTATTCAATATTCTGATTCATCGGTTGAGCGCGGAAGACGATATTGCCGTAAATATGCCGGTGGCCGGCAGGCCGATGCAGCGCCATGAAAATACGATCGGCTGCTACATCAACCTGATGATCGTCAGAACCCAAATCCGCCCGGACGATACCTTTCTTCATCTGGTGAAACAGATCGGCGCAAACCTCGCCGAGGGACTTGATCACGCCCATTACCCGTTTGCCAAGATAATGCCCGAGCTGGGACTCACGTTGTTCAATTCAAGTGAAGTGCCGTTTTCGGTGTCGTTTACCTACCAGAACATCTTCGACGGCATACTCGGAGCAGAAGAGCGGCTGGGCGGCGTCGAGCTGTGCTATGACGTGTATCAGGAAACGATGGATAGCTACATGCTGGAAGTCTACGACTTCCGCGATACGGTAGAACTGCACCTGAAGTACCAGCGCAATTTGTTCGAAACCGCCACGGTCCGCCGCCATCTCAGCTATCTGGAAACGCTGATAGCGGCAATCGCCGAAGATCCCGGCAGGCGCATCGACGAATACGACTGCCTGCCGGAACAAGAGACGCGCCTGTTGTTAGACGGTTTCAACGATACCGCCAGCGAGTTTCCGAAACAGTACTGCATTCACGAACTGTTCGAAGCCCGGGCAGCCCAGGTGCCGGACAACACGGCTTTGATTTTCGCCGGCAGGCAAATCTCCTATGGCGACCTGGCGGAACGCAGCCGGCGCCTGGCGAACTATCTGCAAGCCCAAGGGATGGGGCCGGATCAGTTGGTCGCGGTGTGCATGGATAGATCGGCGGACATGATCGTTGCGGTTCTAGGCGTGTTGGGTGCCGGCGCAGCTTACCTGCCCATCGATCCGCACAATGGCGAGGATAGAATCCGCTATATGCTGACTGACGGCTGCGTAAGCCTTTTACTGACCCAATCCCATTTGCAGCCGCATCTGTCCGACTTATCGACTGACTGCGGTTGCCGGATCCTGGCCGTGGATGACCCTGCCTGGGCCGACCGGATACCCCATACCGCCGAGCTGCACAGCGAGGTCGGCCCGCAGCATCCGGCCTATGTGATCTACACGTCCGGCAGCACCGGAAACCCGAAAGGCGTGCTGATCGCCCACCGGTCTGTGGTAAATCTTTGCCATGCAATGACCGTAAAATATGGCATTACCGACCGAGACAGAATCTTGCAATTTGCCTCGCTGAGCTTCGATATGTCGGTGGAGGAAATCTTTCCCTACCTGCTGGCCGGTGCCGGCATCGTGATCCGTGAAGACGCCGATATCGAAGTGGAAAATTTTTATCGGGTCGTCGTCGACAACGGCGTATCCATACTCAATCTCTCGCCGCAGTTCTACGGCGTGATCGATGCGCTGGAACCGGAGCGGCAACAACTAATGTTCAGCCATCTGCGCTTGATCTCCTTCGGCGGTGAGGCCTTGCCGGATTCGACGCTGCAAGCCGTACAAGACCGCGGCGTCAGAATATTCAACGCCTACGGCCCGACTGAATATACCGTCAATGCCGCAATCGCCGAGATTGGCGCCGGGCAACGCTTGACCATAGGAAAACCGATCGCCAATACCCGCTTGTATGTGCTGGGCAAACATCTTGAGTTGCTGCCGATAGGCGTTGCCGGCGAATTGCATATTGCCGGGGAAGGACTGGCGCTGGGCTATCTGAACAATCCAAACTTGACCGCCGAAAAGTTTGTCGACAATCCGTACGCTCCCGGCAAGTTATACAAAACCGGCGATTTGGCGCGTTGGCTGCCGGACGGCAATATCGCCTATGTAGGCAGAACCGATCATCAGGTCAAAATTCGCGGTTTCCGGGTCGAGCTGGGTGAGATCGAAAATGCGCTTACCGCCTTGCCGGGTGTGAAAAGCGCCGTCGCGATAGTCACAAGGCACCACTCCGGTGGCGAACGGCTGGTGGCCTATTACACGGCCGATGCGGCGGGTATCGATGCCGAGGCGCTGCGCGAGCCATTGCGCCGTTGCCTGCCCGATTATATGGTGCCGGCCGGATGCTTCCGTCTGGAAACCCTACCGCTAACCAGCAACGGCAAGATCGACCGCAAGCGGCTGGAACAGACACAGGTGGAATTCGACGCTGGCGAGCACTATGCCGCACCGCAAACCCCGGTCGAACGGCAATTGGCTCACATCTGGGAACACGTGCTCGACCTGGAACGCGTCGGGCTCAACGACAACTTTTTCGACATCGGCGGTTATTCTCTGCTATCAATCCAGTTGGTACATCAAATCAACCAACAACTGCCGTCCTCGTCAATCGGCATCGTCGACATCATCCAATATCCGACTTTGCGGGAACTTGCCGCCCGTATCGGCGACGCCGGCAGCAAACCGGTCGGTTCGCCCTATGTCGCCAGTCTGCACGACAACATTCCGACCTTCATCATTCCGGGCATGCCGGGATTAAGCGACGGTTACCATCAAATGGCGGTCCACATCGGCGATTGCGGCCCAGTGTATGGCTTACAAATGAAGGGTTACGCCGGAAGCATACCGGCTGGATCGGTGGAGGAAATGGCCGCTCACAACACCGCGCTGATCAGAGACATCAAACGGCGCGGTGCGATCAAGCTCTATGCCCACAGCTACGGCGGAACCGTGGTTTACGAAATGCTCAAGCAGTTGCAAGACACCGAGATTCGGGTCGAAGACGTGGTGTTGATAGATAGCGGCGTTGCCAGCTGGCCGAAGCAAATTGACAAACCCTCGGTAATGTCCTTCTGCAGGATGATTCTTGAGAATGCCGGCATCGATTCGTCCAGCCAGGAGGCGTTCATCGCAGCCATTTTGGAGGACAATCCTTATCCGGCCTGGAAAACCGAATTGGCGAAACTGCTGTACACGGCGATGGGCATCGCCCCCGACTATTTCCTGGATTTATGGAATGTGGTCGAGACATCGCTAGCCGCCGATTACCGCTATCCACACGGTAAATTACCGCACCGGCTGACGCTGATCATCGCCGAGGAGAGTGAGAGCTGGCTGGAGCCGCACTGCTGGGACGATTACTACGACGATGTCAGGGTCGTCCATGCAGGTGGCGGACATTTTTCCGTCGTTACCGAGCCTCATTGCTCGAGATGGCTGAAAGAACTGAAGCTCGGATACCATTTAGGCCCGGAACTTCAGGAAGGATACTACTATGGAGCTTAAGGCCGGATGTTTATGGCTGCTGTGCGGACTGGCCGGATGTACTATGGGACCCGATTACCGGAAATCGGTGCCCGTCGTCCCGGTTCACTGGCAGGCCGAAAAGGACGCCGGCTCGGTTCTGAAACCCGTAACCCCGGAGAAACTGAAGACCTGGTGGAAGAACTTCGGCGATTCGCGGCTGGATCGACTGATGGAACAGGCGCTGACCGGCAACCTGGACCTCAAGATAGCGCTGACGCGCATCGATCAGGCTCGCGCCGATCGCCGTTCGATCCGGGCGGAGCTTTTTCCGCAGATTGATATAACGGCGGGCGGCCAGCGTCACCAAAACCTTTCTCCCATCTATGCGCGCGGTGTCCGCTTCAATTTGTTCGAACTGGGTTTCGACGCCCTGTGGGAAGTCGATTTGTTCGGGCGCCTGCAGCGACGGCTGGAGGCCGCAAGCGCTGATCTGGAAGCGGCGGAGGAAAAGCACGCACAGGCGCTGGTGACACTCACGGCCGAACTGGCGCGCTCTTACGTGGAATACCGCAACCTGCAGAACCAGCTGCGGATCACCCGCACGAATCTGCAAACTCAACAACACACACTGGCGCTGACCGAGAGATTATTCAATGAAGGCGTCGGTACGCGGCATGACGTAGTGAGGGCGCGGGCTCAGGCAGAGAATACAGAGGCGCAGATTCCCACTCTTGAGGCTGGGGTGATTGCCGTGTTGCGGCAACTGGAAGTGCTGATAGGTCGGCAACCCGGTACGCTGGCAGCCTATTTGGCGGAGCAGGGCGCCGTACCTACGGCACCGGGACGGGAGTTACTGGCGTCGCCTGCAGCGACGATCCGCTATCGCCCCGACCTGCTCATCGCCGAACGCCGGCTCGCGGCCGCTACCGCCATTCACGGCGCGGCCATTGCGGAACTGTTTCCGAAAATATCACTGTCGGCCTTTTTGGGGCTGCGCAACACCGACATCGAAAGCCTGTTCAAGTCAGCAGCCTTCTCCTACAGCACCGCTGCCAACCTCATGCAGCCCCTGCTGAACTTCGGCCGCATCCAAGCCGGGATCGACCTGGCTAAAGCCAATCAGAAGGAAGCGTATCTTGCTTACGAAAAGGCGGTGCTCGAAGCGCTTCGCGAGACAGAAACCGCGCTGACCCGTTACCTGAAGGAGGAAGTGCGACGGCAGATATTGGGCCGATCGGTGGAAGATCAGCGCGAATCCGTGCGGCTTTCCCAACTGCGCTATGGGGAAGGCATCATCTCCTTTCTTGACGTGCTAGACGCCCAACGCGCTCTGTATGCCGCCGAAATCGAGCTGGCCCGCTCCGAAGCGGAGGCTTCCACGAATCTGATCGCCTTTTACAAGGCGCTGGGAGGCGGCGCGAACGCTACGCCGCTGGAAATCGCACGGAAGATATCATGAGCAAATGGATACAATCGGCATGATCCTCGTCAGATTCTGGCTTTCCGTCAGGAAAATTTCTTGGAAAACAGCACCGGGGCCGCTTACCACAGCGAGGCCATCAAGACCTGAGGCGAAAAGCCCGATATCTTTGGATCGACCAATACAGCAGAAATATTATCCATGCGCGGGAGCGGGGTAAGCGTACTGCCGGCGACATCCTCGTGGAATGGCTGTATACGTTAGATTTCGGCTTTATCGGGCAGCGTAGTATTGTAATCTCAGGCCGGGTGCTATTGACGCTTTATGTGACAGGTGTCATCCGTTGGCCGCTAATCAGGCCATACCATTATTCTATGGATTTATACCGCTCCTGTAAAAAAGGTGAACAATAACAAACAGCGTTAAATCAGCCAGACAATCTCCGAGCCTAAATCAAAAAACTATGTCATATGCCTTATTCGGCTACGGGCATATGACGCAATCTTTTTCAGCATAATTCTCAAGTTATTGATATTTATAACAACAAAACTAGGCACAGATATTGCTTTAGTATTATGAAGTCACTCCTTTTTAATCCTGTTTTGCGCATCCGATGTCCGAACCCAAACACAGATTCCTGCACAACCTCTTCCTGAAACATGCCCATGAAGTCAGCGCCTTTATTCGTGGGCGCTGGCCCAGAGAGCAGAATGTTGACGACATCATGCAGGAATCGTTTTTGCGCCTGTCGCAAGTCCCCAATCCTGAAACCATCCTTAATCCGCGCGCCTTTCTGTTCACAACCGCGTCCAATATGGCTGTGGATCGCCATCGCGTCGGCGAAAAACCCGCGAGCGTTATATTGAGCCGGAAGCAGACATTGACAATCTGGCGAACGACCATTTTTCTCCTGAGCGCCATTCGGAGGCATACGAAGCACTTGAGCGGTTTAGCGAATGGCTGGATGAATTGCCTGAGCTGCACCGGCATGCCTTTGTTTTGTACCGCATCGAGGGTTGTTCGCATGCCGAAATCGCCGTGCGCCTTGGCATTTCCGTGAGTTCTTCCGAGCGCTATGTAAAACATGCCATGCAACATATCGGTGTGCGTCTTAGTAAATTGTGACGATAATTGAGGCGTCGAACGTCTATAGTATGATTACGTTAAAATGAACCGACTTAACAAAACCGACAAGGCTATAAATCAGCGTGAAAACAACCTCGCCATTCTCCGAGCTATTGCAAACACAGGCTGTTGATTGGCTGCTGCGCATCCGTTCGGAAAATTGCACTGAGACAGAGCGCTATGCTTTCAATAGCTGGCTGGAAGAAAGCGCCAGCCACCGTCAGGCCTATGAAACGGTGCAGGCGCAATGGGAATGGATGGAACCGTTCAAAGCCATGAGTTTTCCCGCACGGGATGCGGCATTACTCTACCGAGGCAAGTCGCCTCGCCGCTTGTTTATATACAGTACTGCCGCCTCATTATTGCTGGTTCTGGGCTTAGCCACCTTTTCGCCGAACGGCTGGTTAGGTTTCCCGCAAACCTATGTTGCCGAAAAAGGCGACCGTCAAACCATCACCTTGGCCGACGGTTCCAGTATTGAACTCAATACCGAAAGCGAAGTGCGCGTCCATTTCAATCATTGGCGCCGTAACGTCGAAATGATCAAAGGCGAAGTTTTTTTTACCGTGGCCCACGATGCCGAACGCCTGTTTGAAGTACGCGCCGGCAGCGGACGCATCCGCGACATCGGCACCGCGTTCGAGGTCTATATCAAACCTGAACAAGTCATCGTTGCCGTACAGGAAGGCATAGTAGAAGTGCAAGCCCTCAAAAAGCGTGAACTGACTGCAGGGCAACAACTGGCCTTTAACGACAGTGGTGAATTCCAGGCACTGCAAGGTCAGGATGTCGCAGGGCTCACCGCCTGGCGGCAAGGCAATCTGGTGTTTCGCAACCGTCCCCTCGACGACGTACTCGCCGAAGTAGGCCGTTACCACGACACCCGCATCCGCTTGCAGAATGAAACTTTGGGCAAGTTGCTGGTTAGCGGCACATTTCATACCGCCGAACTGGGCGACACGCTTAATGCGATCACAGCCATCCTGCCGGTTAGCATCGATCATGTCGGCGAACATGAAATCGTGCTGAAATCGGCGGTATCCATTTACAGATAAAACGCCGCACAAAAAATCTCACAAAAATAAATTCAAATTCCTGACGATTTTTTTAAAGTCATGCGTCTATTCCTTATGAACATACATAACAAGGGAGCAACGGATAAATGACATTAAAGATGAAACGGCTTACCGCAGCTATTTTGGCAACTATGGCAGGCACGGCCTACGCAGAGCAACAACAAAAACATCACTTCGACATCC
The DNA here is from genome assembly GCF_037671525.1 of Methylobacter svalbardensis. Taxonomy (NCBI): domain Bacteria; kingdom Pseudomonadati; phylum Pseudomonadota; class Gammaproteobacteria; order Methylococcales; family Methylococcaceae; genus Methylobacter; species Methylobacter svalbardensis. The sequence continues at coordinate 28,002 of NZ_JAWPOH010000037.1, read as the reverse complement.
CCGCGCAAGCGCTGGGCTCGGCGCTGCAAACGCTCGCCGCACAATCCGGCGCACCGATGCTTTATGCCGAACAGACGGCGGCGGGCAAGCACAGTCCACGGTTGAGCGGCGACTACACCACTGCCGAAGCGGCGGATAAATTGCTTGCCGATAGCGGCCTTGTTCACAGCGTCGCCGAAAACGGCACGGTGACGGTTAAACCCGCCGAAAGCACAAGCCCCGCTACGTTAAAGCCAATGACGGTCATCGGGAAGCCAGAGGATGATCCAAGGGCTTACACAGTTACCAAAGCTTCTTCTGCAACCAAGACCGACACACCTATTAAGGAAACCCCGATGTCCATCCAGGTCATACCGCGCGCGGTAATAGATGACCAGCAAAACATTACCGTGGAAGAAAGTTTACGCAACGTGAGCGGCGTGGTTCCGCGCCTTTCGTCCAGCACGCCCAATTTTGAGCCGACCCTGATTCGCGGGTTTGCGGCGCGGCAGTTTATCGACGGCTTCAACCAATATTTAAATTCCGGAGACCAGGGCAGCATGGTCAATATCGAGCGGATTGAAGTGTTGAAAGGCGCCAACGCGGTACTCTACAGCGGCGGCAACGGCTCCCCGGTGGGCGGGATGATCAACCTGGTTTCCAAGCTGCCGCAAAAAGAGGCGTTTTATGAGATAGGGGTTAAAGCCGGGCTGTATGACTTTGCCCAGCCGTTCGTGGACTTGAACCAGCCTTTCAACGACAACATCCTGTTTCGTTTCACGGGTGAATACACGACGCATAACAGCAATATCGACGTGCTCGACACGGACCGGTTCAATCTCAATCCTACCTTGACCTTCACTAACAACGATGACACCAAGTTCACGTTGCAAGGCAAGTTTTCGAGATGGGAGCAGCAGGATTACCAAGGGTTGCCGGCGACCGGCACCGTTGCGGGCGATTTCAGGATCCGGCCCGAATCGTTCCTGGGCCCGCAGGATATCGAAAAAAGCAATTCAGAATTTTACGGCGTCTGGGCTACGCTGGATCACCAGTTGAACGATATCTGGTCGTTTACCGCCAAGGGCCGGTATTCACATTCCAAACAGGATGCCTTCGCGCAAAATCTGGTCGGCAAAGGCTTTAGCTTTGGGGCCGATCAACCGCTGATTTCTCCTTCAACATGGGGTTTGGCCAATAGCGAACTGGCTCAAGAACAGGAAGAAAAGAGTGTTCAAACTTATGCTACGGCTAAATTCGATCTGGGCCCGACCAAGAATACAGCGTTACTGGGTGCCGATTTTAGCGAGCTGGATGACGACGGCTTCATGGATTTCAAATTTCTTCCCGCCTTTGTCAACTTGGCCGATCCGACCTTTTCGGTTCCTTACAGTCGTCCAGGCGCGCGTCAACAAACTCAATTTACCAGAAATACTAATTATGGCGGCTATATTCAGCTGCAAAGTACGCTGTATGATCGCCTCCACCTGCTAGCCAGCGTGCGCAGAGGCAATGTGACTACCGATTTTATAAATACGGCTTCCGGGGCAAAATTCAATTCCGATGAGGGGCGTTTTCTGCCCAACGTCGGCGGGCTTATTGACATAACGGATGAGTTTTCGCTGTTTGTCGACTATAGCGAAGGCATGCGCGGTCAGGGCGGAGCCAATTATGCTTCGACGCCCAAGCCTGAACTCTCCAATCAGATCGAGGCCGGCGTAAAGTTTGATATTGCCGAGCAGCTGACAGGACAAGTTGCGGTTTATCAAATTGATCGGAAAAACGTCAGAGTCACGGATTTTACCGATGCTCAATTCCGGTCGGTAACAAAAGGGCAGCAGCGTTCGACGGGTATTGAGACGGATATGACCTGGCAAATTAACGATAGTTTGAGTCTGTTAGGAAATTATGCCTTTACCGAGGCCGAATTCACCGATGCTTTAGCAGGGGTGCCTGATGGGAACCATTTACCGGGCGTTCCGAAACATTCCGGCCGTTTCTGGGCCAATTATGCTTTTCATGATCCGATGCTGGAAGGATGGAGTGTAGGCTCAGGAATCTATGCGCAATCAAGCACCTATTTGGCCAAAGACAATCTTTACCAAAACGACAGCTTTTACACGGTAGATGCAGACATCGCCTATAGAAAAAAAGCTTACAAACTTGGCGTCTCGATCAAGAATCTGACTGACAACGACTATTTTCAACGGTTGAATTACTTCGACACTCGCGTGACGCCTGCTCAAGGAACAACAGTCTATTTCAGCGGATCAGTGACCTTTTGACGTTTTTTGTAATTCCTGATGGCTACCCTTTAGTCATCGGGACTCGCATTAATACCACAGTTATCATTGGGAATATTTTATGGACCGACGACAATTTACCAAGTTAGCATTATTTGCTTCTTTCCTGGCCCCCTTGGGAAATACCATAAAAGCAGCCGAAAGCGATGAACAGAGGAAAAACCTGGCCAAGGCGGCTTCCTTGAAGGGGCATAAAGCTATGATGGACGCCCCGGGCGTAAAAATGGTTGGGAATGAAAAAATTGCGATGCTTTTATACCCTGGATTTTATGCGCCGGATTTGATTAACCCGCAGTTTTTATTTAACGCCATGATGGGTGCCGAAGTGTGTTTGATTTCTCCTACCGACGACTTGACTCCAGTGGAGTGCGGTGGCTTTTCAATTGTTCCGACGCATAGGCGGAGCGAATGTCCGGATAAACTGGATGTTTTATTTGTTCCCGGCGGTGCAACCGGGACACTGGAAGCAATGAAAAATAAGCCGTTTATTGACTTCATTAAAACTAAAGCGGCTGATTCCAAATATATCACCAGTGTATGTACGGGCAGTTTATTACTCGGTAAGGCAGGCCTGTTAAAAGGCAAAAAAGCCACTTCGCATTGGACTACGTTGCAACTATTACAGGAATTCGGTGCCATACCCGTAAAACAGCGAGTGGTCTGGGACGGCAACTTGATTACCGGGGGCGGCGTAACCGCAGGTATTGATTTCGGCTTAGAAGTTGTTGCTGCACTGCGCGGAAAAACGTATGCCCAAACGATTCAGCTTGAGGCAGAGTATGATCCGGCTCCGCCTTATGATTCGGGTTCACCTGAAAAAGCCGATCCATTCGTTAGAGATAATCTTAAAGGCATATTTGCGCCCCTGGTCGAGAATTTCAGGCTGGCAATTTAATGTTTTAATCACCTGTATGGTTCGGAATTTACACCTCCGCCCCCTCGCTATAGCGCTGCAATACTGGACGTAGACGATCCAACTATCGGCACGGCAGGGAAGTGTTCACCCACTGGCAATAGCCGCTGTATTCCGGGCAGACGTTCGGTATGACAGGTCGTATTCTGGTATTTTTGTCAGGACTTGCCTGCCCGTTGTTGTTTGTTGCCGGCGTGAGTCGCTGGCTGCAAATACGACGGGCAAAGCGTACAAAACGAAGTTGATGATTGTTATGGGTACAGTTAACAACCAAAAATATTTAATAGTTAACGTGAGAATGCTTCATGGTTGAAGCGTCTTATAATCGAACGGACAATGCTGTTCGCATCTACCAACCGTGTAAATTCAGGTTATGAGATAATCCGGTCCACCTTAATCATTCTTTAATTTAATGAGCTTATCCTTGTACAAGCTGACAAAATTTACCTGTTTTTTATAGCTACTTAATTTCACTACAATCGGAGTCTCTTTAACAATGAAAACGAAAATTGCCCTATTTTTAGGGCTGCTGTCTATTGCCAATGTGAGTTTTGCTGAATTAAAGATTGGCTTTGTTAATATACCTTCCGTTCTTGAGAAAGTTCCCCAAGCTGAAAAAGCCAAGAAACGTCTGGAACAAGAGTTTTCACCGCGCGATAAGCAATTGATTGCTCAACAAAAAGAAATCGAAAGTATGGCAGCAAGAATATCCAAAGATGCTGCTGTGATGGGTAAATCCGAGCAAGCTAAATTGGAAAAGGATATTTCAAATAAGAAAAGGGAGGCACAAAGAGCACAACAGGAATTTAGCGAAGATTTTAATGTTCGTCGTAATGAAGAATTGGGTAAATTGCAAAATCGTATCGTTGAAGTTATCCGGGGTATAGCCAGAGATCAAAGCTTTGATATGTTACTCACCGATGGCGTTATTTATGCCAATGAACAGATTGATGTTACGGCTCAAGTTCAACAAAAATTAGTAGCCCAGCCCAATTAACTGATGTTTACCGTCAGTCTTTGGGGCTGACGGATATGGCAAACCCATCGTAAAGGTGATCGGTCGCCTTTACGGACACCATCCTTACTTACCGTTATTTTTCCCTATCCGTTTTCCTGATTAGCGTCTTAATCGGCCCACGCCGCAAATCAGCGCGACGAAAAAGAATTTCGAATGGCACAGGCAACGTTATACCATAGAGACTCGTGGTTACCTATATCGGAGCATCCCCTTGAAAAAATTTTTAGCATTGGTTTTCATAAGCCTGCTGGGCAATAGCGTTTTTGCCGCTGACACCATTATTGAAGTCATTCCTTTAAGCAATCGACCGGCATTCGAGATACTGCCGTTGCTTGCTCCGTTGCTTGGCAATACCGCCCAATTGATTGATAACGGCTCCAATCTACTGGTCAAGACCACGCCTGACAAACTGGCTGAAATCAAAGCCATCGTCAAGCAACTGGATGTGCGCCAGAGCAATCTGATCATCACCGTCATGCAAAGCAAACAGACTACCGCCGATGAACTTAACACCGCCGCCAGAGTTCAACTGAATGTTCCGGTTGATGATCCTTCAAGATTCGGCGGCAGAATAGGCGGCCACCTTTATCAGACCCAAGAGAAGAACGCCGATCAAAACACCCAGACCATTCGAACCATGGAAGGCGTCCCGGCTCATATTAAAGCGGGCAATGTTTATCCAAGTCAATATTCTTCCAGTTATGGTTACTCTACGGCAACCGAACTTACCGAAGCGACCACCGGTTTTTCAGTAGTCCCCAGACTAGCCGGGCAGCAAGTCATTCTTAGCGTATCGCCTTGGTCGGATAAACTGAACAATCGAGGCCAGATCGAAACCCAAAATGCGCAATCGACACTCAGGATCAATCTGGGCGAATGGGTAGAACTCGGGGGAGTTGGCGAAAACAGTAGCAGCAGTTCAAGCGGTGCATTTGTTAAGACGCGCCAGGTTGGCGAAAGCCGGATGCATATTCTGGTTAAAGTCGACCGGGTGGATTAATGTGAAATGGACAATAACCGCCTGAATCTGGCATCATGTCGCCTCAATACACCTTGTATCCCACAAGGTTGAGACAACCCTACATTAAAGGTAAAGCAATGAACAATCTTCCAAAATGCCCCGCATGCGGCTCAGAATTCACCTACGAAGACGATCTTATGTACGTCTGTCCTGAATGCGCACACGAATGGCCAATAGCTGGGGCAGCCGAAGATAGCACCGATGTCCGTATCATTAAGGATGCAAACGGCAACGTGTTACAAGACGGAGACAACGTCACCGTAATCAAAGATCTCAAGGTCAAAGGCTCATCATCGGTTGTCAAAGTCGGCACTAAAGTCAAAATCATTCGTCTGGTCGATGGTGACCATGATATTGACTGCAGAATCGAAGGTATTGGTGCAATGAAACTTAAATCAGAGTTTGTTAAAAAGGTCTAATACACGAGCATGGCGATAAACTTGAGCTCATTCAGGGATTGATGAACAGTGAACGCTTTGTGTTACTCGAAGGTGCCGGTTTTTATAAGTTGTTTGAGCATCGTCACGAACCCGGCGGTGGCGAGCGCAAAACTAACGGCAACAAGCTTACGTGACGCCGGAAAATCCGTGTTTCAGAATATCAGAGACTGTGAAAGTAACAACACAAAAATAACCTCGAAGACATGAAGAACACGAAGTTTTCAGATATTTTTCTTCGTGTTCTTCGTGGTGAATAATGCTTTTAGCCTGATTTAGATAATACTTTCACAGTCCCATCAGCTTGTAACCCGCTATATCAGCAGACTAAACGGCTCAACCGTTACCCTGTCACCTGCCTGCACGCCATCACACTCTTTCGGCAAGACGATATAGCAGCCGCTCTGACTCATGGAGCTGAGGATATGCGAGCCTTGTCGACCCGCTGAGGCGACAAAAAACTCGCCACGCTCATCTTGACTGAGGATGCCGCGCTGATATTCCTGCCGTCCGGGAGATTTTTTTAATGCGGAGGTGCAAGTCGCGGCAAATCTTAACGGTTTGGCAGGCGGCGCACCGGAAAGCCGCCTAAGCGCGGGAGCCACTATCTGCTGAAAGGTTACCACTACGGCAACCGGATTGCCGGGCAAACCGAAAAAATAACACCCCCCTATTTTGCCGAAAGCCAATGGTTTTCCGGGTTTTATCGCCATTTTCCAGAAATTGACTTCCCCGCAGCTTTGCAGGATTTCTTTGACATAATCGGCCTCACCGACTGAAGCGCCGCCGGTAGTTATGATCACATCATGGTTAAGGGAAGCTTCAATAAAACCGTCTTCAAGCAACTGTTTATTATCGGGTATGACACCCGAATCAGTAACACTGTAGCCGGAGTCTGCCAATAATCCGCCTAACATAGTGCGATTGCTGTCGTATATTTTCCCAGGCTCCAGCGGCTGACCTAATGAGCTTAGTTCGTCGCCGGTAGAAAAATGTGCGATTTTTAACTGTCGTTTAACGATAACCTGATCAATTCCGGCAGAGGCCAGTAAACCCAGATCGACCGCTGTCAGCTTTTTAGGCTCGGCTATTAAACAGGCACCTTGTTTTACATCTTCGCCGATTTCCCGGATATTTTGCAGTACCTGTGTGTCCGCCGGAAAACGTACGGTTTGTTCCTGAACCTGTACCTGTTCCTGCATGATGACTGAGTCGGCATGTTCCGGCACAACCGCTCCGGTAAAAATCCTGACGCACTGACCGGCTTGCAACTGCCCCTGAAATGGCTGCCCGGCCCAGGAAGCCCCCACCAAACTCAGCATGAACGCTTGCCCGTCAGCTATGTCTTGACTTGCAAAAGCATAGCCGTCCATAGCGGCATTCCTGTCATGGGGAATATTGATCGGCGAATAAACCGATTCCGCCAGCACTCGGCCCAAGGCATTTTTTAACGTCAATTTGTCTGTACCGCTTACAGCTTGTATAGCGGCTTTGATACTATCCAGCGCGTCTTCCACAGACAATAGCGGCTCGAATTCCCGACTGCATGAGTCAATCATAGTTTTTTCATCACATGGTGTTGGATAAACTCGGCAATCATTTCGGGATGGTTCAATTCCAATTGCATCAAATAGTCTGGCGTTTCCAGCGCCGCATCGGTCGCTATCGCGATGATGTCCGGGTCGTTTGGGTAAAGCAAGGGTTGTTCAAGCAAAGGTCGATGCAATTCAATTTTAGGAAATTTTTCCGACTTAAAGCCTTCCACCAAGATCAGATCCAGTTCAGCCTGATCGAATTGCTTTAACTGATCATCCAATCGGGGCTCTTGTTCCGGGGTCAGCTCGGTAATAATCGCGCGCCGATATCGGGATACCAGCATAACTGGCGAGGCACCGGCTTCCCGCAAGCGAAAGCTGTCTTTTCCCGGCTGGTCAATTTCAAAATTATGATGACTATGCTTGATCAAGCCGATACGTAAACCATTTTGTTTTAAAATCGGAATCAATTGGGTCAATAGCGTGGTTTTCCCGGTTCCGCTTGCGGCAACAAAACCTAAAACTGGAACTCTGACATTTAACATATCAACCAACATTAAATTGTTATCTTAAGATCTCATATTTTAAGGTATTATTTATTCAAATACTATGGATACGTGGTCGTGAACGCTCTAACAGTCTTACGGCATTCGCGCCATCCATGGCCGCCGCAGGGGAAAAAGCCTTGAAAGCGGCCTTAAACAGATCATTAATCCAGGAGTAAACCTTGATTCGACTTTATCTGATGTTGCTATTGATCATCATTGCATTTTTCGGGGTACATGCGTTTTTAAAAACCTCGCCGGCTGTATTGGCTCGTTACACCAAGTTTTTGTTTCTACTCGTTACGGGACTGATCGTGTTTTATTTAACCATAACCGGACGTTTGAACTGGCTTTTTGCTCTGACCGGTGTCGCTATTGCTTTTATATTCCGCTTAATGCCGGCATTGTTACGTTATGCGCCTTATTTACATCGATTATGGTCACAATTTGGTTCTGCAAAACGGAACACCTCGCAACGACAAAACAAAACGGCCGCTAAAGCTGATATGTCGATTGAAGAAGCCTATGAAGTATTGGATTTGAAGATGGGGGCATCGGAGGCCGAAATTATTGCCGCTCATCGTAAATTAATGCAAAAAATTCATCCTGATCGTGGCGGATCAAATTATTTGGCCGCAAAAATAAATCTGGCTAAAAAGATTTTATTAAAAAAATAACCCTCTATGACATCCACTAATTTAAAGCTTGTTTTTATTGCAATACTGCCGGCTTTACTGAATGGCTGTGCGGAAATACCGCAAAACTATGCTCCTGTTACCACCAATAATCCTGGTATTGCAAAAGACGATACAAAATATCATCAGGTAAAAAAAGGTGACACCTTGTATGCAATAAGCCTGGTTTATGACATGGATTATCAGCAATTAGCGCAATGGAACCAGATCGTCCCCCCTTATACGATAGAAATAGCTCAAAAAATCAGACTCTCTGACCCAAACTTGGAAAGCACATCCACGTACAACCATACGAATGCAGGAAGCACAACCCCGATAGAACGGCTCATGGAACGGCCGCCAAAAGCAGAAGCCGTTACCGACTCCAGGGATGGAAAAGATACGACCCCACGGACGGGGGAGGTAGAGCAACGCATGGAGCAGTTGCCGAGAGCAACGCATGGAGCAGTTGCCGAGACAAATAAAAAAATCGTAACGGCAACTGTAATAAATAAAATGAACGCACAGAATACAGATGCCATTCCATTAAATCATAAACCGAATCCGACTGATAAAATCCAGTCGATTAAAAATATCGCTATTAAATCCGGAATCAGATCACAAAAAAAATCAGTTATTTCAATTGATAATAGAAACATGTTAAAGTTAAACTTTCAATGGCCAATCAAAGGGAAAGTTTTAAAATATTTTTCTCCAGCCTATAACAAAGGCATCGATATAGCCGGAAAAACAGGACAAGACGTGAGTGCGGCCGAAGCAGGTAAAGTTGTCTATAGCGGACAAGGCCTGATTGGCTACGGTAATTTGCTTATTATCAAACACAACGATTTGTACTTAAGCGCTTATGCCAATAACAGCCAACTGCTTGTTACAGAGGGTCATACGGTGGGCAAAGGTGAGGTTATTGCAAAAGCGGGTCAAGCGTCACTGCATTTTGAAATAAGAAAAAACGGAAAACCGGTCAATCCACTTAACTTTTTACCGGGCAAATAATAAAAAACCATTTCGGCTTTAGTCGAACAATGTAGAGGTTATCATGAAAGCAGAATTAGTTGAGCTATTGGACGATGATGTTTGTATGTTAGACGATGATGTTTGTGTATTATTTGATGATTTGTCTTTTGATGATGAACCTCAGAAAAATTCCGCTATCGCTGAGGTATTCGACTGCATGAACACGGAAAGTAGAGCAATGCATGGAGCACAAACCGAGGATACAGATGAGTCAATTACCCATACCCCGCAGCAAGATAAGAGCATGGATGCGACACGGGTTTATTTAAACGAACTATCTCGATCACAATTACTGACTGCCGACCAAGAAAAACTTTACGGATCCAGGGCTTTGCTAGGCGATGAAGCTGCCCGCAAGATCATGATTGAAAGCAATTTACGCCTAGTCGTTAAAATCTCCCGTCGTTACCTGAACAGAGGCTTGCCGTTACTGGACTTGATTGAGGAAGGCAATCTGGGCTTAATGCGCGCCGTTGAAAAATTTGATCCTGAAAGAGGTTTTAGATTTTCAACCTATGCCACCTGGTGGATCAGGCAAACTATTGAACGAGCCATTATGAATCAAACACGAACCATCCGTTTGCCGATTCATATTGTCAAGGAAATGAACACTTATCTTAAAGCTCAACGTCATTTGGCACAGTTACTCGATCATGAACCTAATGCCAGCGATATTGCAGCTCATCTGGACATACCGGTTAATAAAGTCGAAAAAATGCTTAAACTCAATGAACGGGTTACATCAATAGACATGTCGGCCGGTAAGGATTTTGATAAACCTTTGGTAGAGTCAATTTCTGATAGCGATAGCTTATCGCCCGCTGAAAAAATACAAGAAGACGGCATTAGACATAACATTGCCAAATGGGTATTTCAACTTTCTGAAAAACAACGTGAAGTTATTTGTCGCCGCTATGGACTTTGCGGTTATGAAGACTCTACCCTTGAGCAGGTTGCTCAAGAGTTGGGCGTAACCCGAGAGCGTGTCAGACAAATCCAGATGGAAGGCTTAAAAAAAATGAAAGAAATCCTGGAATGCAACGGCTATTCTTTCGAAACTATTTTTAATTAAACCAACTTGCCCGGATCAAGACTGCGCAACCAAAAAGTTTGCAGCAGTACAGAAAACCGGCTATCCAATTAAGACAGGGTAGCGTGAATAGACTATGACAGACGGAGTGCAAGCTCTGCTTGCGAACAGGCAAAGCCTGAACTCCTGATTTTCCCAGTTTTACGTTGGTAAAACTAAAATGAAGCAAGGCAATCGACAAAACCGTTTTTACCTTAAATACCTACCTATTAAAATAATGAATCGATTAAGAGATAAAATCCGCGACATCCCCGATTTTCCAAAACCCGGTATTATTTTCAAGGATATTACGCCACTGGTAAAAGATCCCGCTACACTGAGGCTTTCCGTCCATCAATTACTACAGCCTTTTTTAGGCAGGAATATTACCGCTGTTGCGGGGATGGAGGCGCGCGGTTTTATTTTCGGTTCTCTGGTTGCCTGGGAGCTGGGTCTTCCATTTGTGCCATTGAGAAAGCCGGGAAAACTGCCTTACGATGTGCAGAGTGTATCGTATGACCTTGAATATGGCTCAGCCACGCTGGAAGCACATATCGACGCTTTCGATGAGAACGATCATGTTTTACTGATTGATGACCTACTGGCTACCGGCGGAACGGCAAAAGCGAGCTGTGAATTAGTTGAACAATCGGGGGCAAGGGTAGAGGCGTGCGCCTTTGTGGTGGAGCTGGATTTTCTGGAAGGAAGGAAAAAACTAAGGGGTTACGAAGTTCATTCTCTATTGCATTATTAATCAAAATCAGGCGAAGAGCAAAAGGCGATTCAACATGCCCGCTCTTCACCTTTAATCTTGTACCTTTCGCTTTCTTTATCTAAGTCTTTTTGATTTTTCCAGTTCATCCAGCTTGTTGCCGGCCTCTTCAAATGACCTGGCGGTAGCATCAAATGATTGAGCGACACTGCTAAATGAATACGAGACTCGCTCAATCTCTTTAGTCTTTTCGTCTAGGCGCAGAGCAAAACCTGGTTTGTCACTTGCATTAGCATCGCCGGACGAGTCTTGACTAAAAGCCGCACCATTATCGCCGTCAAGCGACTCATCTTCAAGATCATCCATATCGAATGACGCCTCCGCCTTTCCATCCGTAGCCAGATGATTACGCCACTGCAAAAAAGATTCGCGCGTAAATACATAAGGGTCTAACGCAGCTTCATCAATGAATTTTAATGCCCCTTCCGCACTAGCTCTGGCATTCAGCATAGACAACAACTGCACAGGCATGCCTATGTAACTGACCGGATTTGCCGCCGTATCAAATACCGCTCCTGGAATACCACGCGCAGTTGACGGCCCCAGAATAGGCAACACCAGATAAGAACCCTGAGGCACACCCCATACCGCCAGGGTCTGTTCAAAATCTTCCTCATTTTGTTCCAACCCCACATTCTTGGCCACATCAAACAGACCACCCAAACCCAGTGTTGAATTGATGGCAAGCCGCCCGGTATCTTCAGCGCTTTGTGAAAATTTGGCTTGTAAAACATCATTGATAACTACGTTGATATTTTTCAGATTATTGAAGAAGTTGAAAACACCCGTTTGCATGAACTGCGGAGTTATCCATTTATAAGCATTTGAAACAGGTTCGGCTACATAATTATCGACGCTATCGTTAAAACCAAATATTTTTCTATTAAAGTTCTCATAGGGATCAGTCTTGCTCACTACAGTTTGTTGCTCAACATCACCTGTTGTTGCACAACCGCCCAGAGTGAGCACAACTACAATCAGCAACGCTGAGAATATATGTTGTATTTTAACGCTACGATTGCCTTTGTGTAGTCTATTCATCGGCATGAAACCTATTGTTTTGAATAATTATTAATTTTTTCGTTAATCTTGGTTATTAATACATCAAAGCCTTCACGCTGCAAAATAGTCGTGTATTCCGACCTTTTCAAGGCTAAATCACTGACACCGTTGGCGATGATATTAATAATACGCCAGCTATTGCCATTTTCCTTTAACATGTAATCAAATTTAACGGGCTTGTCACCGGGAATAACAAGGTGAGAATGCACAACAACACCGCCTCTCGTTGTTTCTTCTTCCGAATCGAATACAAATGATTCCCCCGAATAATCTTTAAAATTATGCGCATAAGAGGCGATACTCAGCTGACTGAAGACATCGACCAGCTTCTGTTGTTGCTCCTCGGATAACTTCTCCCACTCCTTACCGACAACAATACGGGCGATTTTTGTCAGTTCGTGACTGCTGGAAACAGGATCCTTGAGCTTCTCATATCTTCCGGCATAGCCCAATTTCTTGCCGTCCTTCATCACATCAATAAGGTCGACCTGAAATTTCTCTACAACTTGTTTTGCTGTTGCGCCGCCTTCATCCAGAGAAAAAGCAGGCGCCGACCCAAATAAAAAGAACATGAAAACAACAGCTAACTTCATATTTTTTAAAATCATAATTAAAAAACCTCGCAAAAATTTTAAATCAGGCAAAAGGCGAAGGGCAAAAAAACCGCTCCCTTTCGCCTTTCGCCTTTCGCTCAAATAAATTTTAATCGGCAATCTCTATTCTCACAGGAATTCCTGCAATGGTTGCTGATGCCCGTTCTTCTTTTGCATACTCAGGAGCAGCCACAGGCATCATTGCGCCCTCGGTTTTCGGGCCTCTAATGGACGTCCACAAGGCCTTCAACGGATGACTTAACATATCTTCAACCGCAGTCGCTTCATAACCGCAATGCGCCATGCAGCTTGCACATTTAGGATTATTAACCGTACCGTATTTTTCCCATGGCGTAGTATCCAGAAGCTCCTGAAAACTTGAAACATAGCCTTCATCAGCCAGCAAGTAGCAAGGTTTTTGCCAGCCGAACACATTACGAGTCGGATTACCCCAAGGGGTACAATCATAACTTTGGTTACCCGCCAGAAAATCAAGGTACAGCGACGAATGATTTAATTTCCAGTTGCGTTTTTTGCCGATTCTAAAAATACCCCGGAATAAATCCTTAACATCACTACCTTTAATAAACACATCCTGCTGGGGCGCATGCTCATAACTGAAGCCGGGGGCAATCGTCACACCTTCGACACCAAGTTCCATCGCATAATCCAGAAAATCGGCAACTTCCTGAGAGTTTTCACCCTGAAATAACGTACAGTTTATCGTAACCCTAAAGCCTTTTTCCAGCGCCAGTTTTATCGCCTCAACGGCTCGCTCAAAAACACCTTCCTGGCAGACGGACGTATCATGCCTTTCATGCATACCATCTAAATGGATAGAAAAGGTCAGATAAGGAGATGGCTTATAATCGTCAATTCTCTTTTTCAACAGCAGTGCATTAGTGCACAGGTAAACGAATTTTTTCCGTTCGATGATACCCGCAACGATTTGCGGCATTTCTTTATGAATAAGCGGTTCACCACCTGGAATGGACACCATCGGTGCATCACATTCGTCCACGGCCTGCATGCATTCTTCAAATGAAAGACGCTGATCGAGAATATCATCAGAGTAATCAATTTTACCACAGCCTGCACAGGCCAAATTACAACGGAACAAAGGCTCAAGCATCAGCACCAAAGGATATTTTTTAACCCCTTTCAACTTTTGCTTAATCAAATAACTACCTACGGTTAACTGCTGACGTAAAGGAACTCCCACGAGCAAACCCTCCCAAAAAAACTTCGCTAAACTTAATGACGCCCATATGAAAATGACCGCCCTGAAACCACATGCACTGCAAGACGACAAACCTGTATCAATAAAACAACAACCAGACAACATCCACCATAATACAAACATCTACTGCATTTGCACAACAAAAACCAGGGAATACCGGCAAGCCGGTTATATAATACAATCGCTTATCTATTGCCGACTAGAATACTATCTTTTAACTGACGACTCCAGTTTTATAGCATGTATGTGTAGACGCCCCACAGAGTGCAAGCACATACTGCCCGCACAAATACGTAATAAACGCCACTAACTTACTATTTTAATTAGCAATAAATTTCTTTCCTGAATTACAGGGTGTGCGCATTTGCAACAAAACAACATTGCTTTGCAAAATACCAACAAACAGTCTATCATTATTATTAACCAACTTAAATTTACCCTGTAAGTCGACAACAAAAATATCATGAGTGAAACTCAAATATCCCTGGATAACCCAAAATCACTCAGCAAATGTTCTGACGATGAATTCCAGACATTATTACTTGAAGGCGTCTCCAGAACATTTGCGCTGACCATTCCACAGTTGCCGGAAAAATTATACGGTGCAGTCGCTAACGCCTATTTGTTATGTCGCATTGTCGACACTATAGAAGATGAAGTTTCCCTATCCCCTGAACAAAAAAAATATTTTTGCTCAGAGTTTATTCATGTCGTAAAAACCGGCAACAATTCAGAGCCGTTTGCTGTAGAACTTGCACCGCTTCTTTCTGAGCAAACCATTCCCGCCGAGCACACCTTAATTCATGTATTGCCGCGAGTTATTCAAATTACTCATAAATTTGACCCCGATCAAATCGAGGCATTGGCTACCTGTGTGGAAACCATGGCCGAAGGCATGCCGATCTTTCAGGCCATGGATCTGCATGGCGGCCTTGAAACACTTGCCGACTTGGACAGATACTGCTATTACGTTGCCGGTTGCGTAGGCGAAATGCTGGCCAAGCTTTTTTGCCATTACTCGCCGGAAATTGCTCAACACAAAGACGAACTGCTTAACCTGTCCGTGTCTTTTGGTCAGGGACTGCAAATGACCAACATATTAAAAGATATATGGGATGACACCGAGCGTGGCGTTTGCTGGTTACCGCAGGACATTTTTACCGAAACAGGGTTCGATCTTAAAAACCTGACACCGGAAACTGATTCAGAAAACTTCAGAGAAGGTCTGGAGCACTTAATCAGCATCGCTCACCATCATTTACAGAACGCGCTGAAGTACACACAACTGCTTCCCGCTCATGAAACCGGCCTCCGCAACTTCTGTCTTTGGGCGTTAGGCATGGCCGTTTTGACCTTAAAAAAGATCAAACAAAATCTGGATTTTCACAGTTCCGGCCAAGTCAAAATTACTCGCAATAGTGTTAAGGCAACTATTCTTGCGACCCGATTAACCGGACGCAGCAACACCCTGCTTAGCTTGCTTTTCAATTTAACAAGTCGCGAACTCAAAACGCCCGACTGGACATACTCAACACCATCCTCAAAAGCCAAGACAAACCTTTAAGGACGCAACCTATGTTTAACGAAGCAAATTCAGAGATAAACACCGGCACTATTTCGAGCTCCTCGAATACCGTTAATCACTACACAGCTGATCTTAATCGAGCCATCGACAAAGCGCAGGATAAATTATTAAGCCTGCAGGACAAAGAAGGCTATTGGGTATTCGAATTGGAGGCAGACTGCTCGATCCCGTCAGAATACATCATGATGATGCACTACCTGGGTGAAATTGATGAACCGCTGCAGACCAAAATTGCCAACTATCTAAGGTCTCGTCAATCTGAAAATGGCAGCTACCCGCTGTTTACCGGCGGTGCGGGCGACCTTAGTTGCAGCGTTAAAGCCTATTTCGCCTTGAAAATGGCGGGAGATTCTGTCGACGCACCACACATGACTCGATTAAGAGATTACATCCTCAACCAAGGTGGTGCGGCAAAAGCCAATGTGTTTACACGCATTGCACTGGCAACCTTTAAACAATTACCCTGGCGCGGCGTTCCGTATATTCCTGTCGAAATCATGCTATTTCCCAGCTGGTTTCCGTTCCATTTGGATAAAGTATCCTACTGGTCCAGAACCGTTATGGTACCGCTGTTTATTCTTTGCACCTTAAAAGCGACCGCAAAAAATCCAAACAACATTACTATACTGGAGCTTTTCGTTACCCACCCGGACGAAGAACAACACTACTTTCCTGAAAGAACGACATTAAACAAGATTTTTCTGGGTTTGGATAAACTGGGCCGAGCAACACGGCCGTTAATCCCCAAAAAACTGCATAATCTCGCCATCGAAAAAGCCAAAGACTGGATTATCGAACGCCTGAACGGCGAAGATGGCCTGGGTGGAATTTCTCCGGCCATGATGGCCGCTTACGAAGCTTTACTGCTACTTGAGATGCCTAAAGATCATGAGTTGATGATCACCGCACGTAAAGCAATCGACAAATTATTGGTCATCCATGAGCATGATGCCTACTGCCAACCGTGCTTGTCGCCGGTTTGGGATACAGCCCTTGCTGCACTGGCTTTACAGGAATCCGACAAGACAGGTAACAGTCAAAGCCTGACTCGCGCCTACGACTGGCTTAAAAGCAAACAACTGTCCGACGAACCGGGTGATTGGCAAATTTCCAAGCCTGAATTAGCAGGCGGAGGCTGGGCATTCCAATTTGAAAACCCGCATTACCCTGATGTCGACGACACGGCGGTTGTTGCCTTCGCGATGGCGGAATCGAACCTGCCGCATCTGGATGAATCGATACATCGGGCAACCCGTTGGGTAGTCGGCATGCAGTCTAAAAACGGCGGTTACGGCGCATTCGATGTCGATAATACCTGCTATTATTTGAATGAAATCCCCTTTGCCGATCATGGCGCGTTATTAGATCCGCCTACTTCCGATGTCAGCGCACGCTGTGCGATGCTGATGGCTAGAGTGGCTCAAAATCACGATGAATACCTGCCTGCGTTAGAGCGCACTATCGACTATATCCGTAGCGAACAGGAACAAGACGGTTCATGGTTTGGCCGCTGGGGAACCAACTACATCTACGGCACATGGTCGGTATTACTTGGACTTGAGCAAACCAGCCTGCCTAAAAACGATCCGCTTTACACCAAAGCCGCAACCTGGCTAAAAAGCGTACAACGTGGCGATGGCGGCTGGGGCGAAGACAACTACAGCTATCACGATACCAGTCATAGCGGAAAATATCGTTTCAGCACCGCATTCCAAACGGCTTGGGCCGTCTTAGGACTCATGGCTGCCGGCGAGGCGCACAGTCCCGAAGTAAAAGCAGGCATCGATTTTATCTTGCGCAACCAGCAAGCTGACGGCGTATGGAATGACGAATGCTTTACCGCGCCCGGCTTCCCTAAAGTTTTCTATCTTAAATACCACGGTTACGACAAGTTCTTCCCGCTTTGGGCATTAGCGCGTTACCGTAACGAGCTCAAGGGCGACCAACCGGTCGCCCCTACAAGCGGCATACACACCGTCCATGGCGATCGCCGCGCCGGTTCCCTACCGGCTTGTGGCATACACGTCGTCCCTGGCGATAAAAATTGATCACCGGCATTATTGTTGCTTTACCGGAAGAACTCAGCACCCTGACCTCAAAAAAAATTGATAAAGGGAGCAGTGTTTTTATTAGCGACGCTATCGTTCTCGCTTATTCCGGCGCAGGTGCCGGCAATGCACAGACTGCATCCGAGCTACTGATAGCACAAGGTGCGACCCGCTTGATCAGCTGGGGTTGCGCCGCAGCCCTCAGCGAAACGTTAAAACCGGGCGATCTGGTCTTGGCAGATAACTTAATAGATGCCGATAACACTCAACTTGCCATTCACTCTGACTGGCACAGTTACACCAAAAACCTGCTCTCAAATACGCTCAAAGTCCATACCGGCAGTTTGGCTGAAAGCAACAGCATCGTAGCTGCCGCCCAAGACAAAAAGCATCTATATACCCAAACCGGCGCGATCGCGTTGGACATGGAGAGTATCGCCATAGCCAAAGTTGCCCGGCAGAACAACCTGCCTTTTTTAGCGATTCGAGCCATTGCCGATCCGGTCAGCATGGATTTACCCAAAGCCATCAATCATTCTGTTAATAATGAAGGCGACATCGTTTTGAGTAAATTGTTATTATATGTCGCACTACACCCTACTGAATTACCAGGACTGATAAAACTTGGCCTGCATTTCAATGCCGCAAAAATCACATTAAAATTGATTGCCAGTCAACTCAGCAATGTGACCGCACAACCAAGCCAAGGCTAATAAGCAGCATGTCATCCTTTTTCAACACCCTTCTTAGCTGGTGCGAACGGCAAATCATGCGCTGTCCGTGGACGCTGTTGTTGCTGTCGCTATTGCTGTGCGGTGCAACCTTGCCCTACACCCTTAAAAATCTGGAGATTAACACCAACACCGCTGAGATGTTGTCTCCCGACTTGCCTTTCCAGAAAAATCAGGCCCGTTTAAATCAGGCATTTCCCCAGGATGCCGATACCATTATTTTTGTGGTTGATGCCGCAACGCCGGAAGAAACCTCTCAAGCTGCAGGCAAACTTGCCGAACAGTTAGGCAATGCCAAAGATCGCTTCGGCTCTGTCTATATACCCACCGACAATGCCTTTTTCAAACAGCAAGCCTTGCTTTATCTCGATCAAAATGACCTGGATAAATTGGCCAAAAAACTCACCGATGCCCAACCTTTCATAGGTCACTTGGCTCAAAATTATCATCTTGAAGGCCTGTTCGGCATTATCGGCCAAGCGCTTAACCGGCATGACGATAGCTTGCCTATGAACCTGAATCCGATACTCATTGCCATCGATGACACTCTCAAGAATCAGTTAAACGGTCAAGCGCACTATTTGTCCTGGCAAAACATCCTGGCC
This sequence comes from Methylobacter svalbardensis, assembly GCF_037671525.1. NCBI lineage: Bacteria > Pseudomonadati > Pseudomonadota > Gammaproteobacteria > Methylococcales > Methylococcaceae > Methylobacter > Methylobacter svalbardensis. The sequence goes on along the minus strand of NZ_JAWPOH010000037.1, from coordinate 8,837 downwards.
GAAAACAAGCCGAATACCGACGACTATAAGGATGCCGGAGCACAGACCAAATTCAACCGAACTATTGTCATAGCCAAGCCTAAAATGCATTTTGATGAAATGCTACCTGCCGATGTCGCGCTGTCGGCAGCGCGAGAAATCAGTCGTGCAATTATGGCTGAAAACCCGTCACTGAGTATACGGATAACCGGCGAGACTGCCCTGGAACACGAAGAGCTTGAGAGCGTCAGCAAAGGCGCTGCTTTCGCCGGCTTGTTGTCACTGATTTTAGTCTGCGTAATTCAATGGATGGCCCTGCGCTCAATAAAACTACTGATTGCTACCTCTATCGCACTGGTTATGGGCTTGATATTTACCGCCGGATTTGCCGCCATCAGCGTAGGACATTTAAATGTCATTTCCATTGCCTTTGCCTGTTTATATATCGGACTGGGGGTAGATTACGCGATACATATCTGCCTGCATTATCGCGAAGGCAGAGCAGAGGGTCTGCCCAATAGCGAAGCTATCCTGGTCAGCATCCGCGATGTCGGCTCTTCATTGCTCTTATGCGCCCTGTCCACAGCGATTGGTTTTCTTGCGTTTATACCCACAGATTATGCGGGCGTATCCGAATTGGGCATTATTTCGGGCGGCGGTATCTTTATCGGCCTGATTATTTCACTAACCGTATTGCCGGCCTTATTCTGCATCTTACCGGTCAATCATGTTAAGCCGATCCGCTCACCATTAATCTCAGCATTTATCATCGACTTTCCTTTTCGCTTTGCAACCGGCATCAAAGTCGTCTCGATATTGCTGGGCATCGGCGCCTGCTTTGTGTTGACCCATCTTACCTTTGATAACAACCCTATTAATCTCAGAGACCCAAACAGCGAATCGGTTTCAACCATTAAAGAATTATTAAAGTCCAAAACCGAATCCCCGTTTGCCCTAACCGCACTGGCGAACAATCTGGAAGCCGCCGACAATATCACCACTCAACTGGAGCAACAGCCATCTGTCCACGAAGTCATTACTTTGGCAAGTTTTGTCGCTAAAGATCAGGGCGAGAAGTTGGATACTATTGAAGATTTAAATTTGATGCTGGGCGGGCAACTTGAAAATTTTGATGACACACTGGATAGCACCAATCAACAGGCCGCTTTGATTAAATTTAATGAAGCGCTGAAAAGAGCCATTATTGAAAAATCCCCTGATGTGCCGCAACAAACCTTAGAGCAATTACATCAGCGTATCGAAGCGTTCATGAAACAGACGGACGCCACTCAAACGCCAACAGCCGGTTACATACAACTGGAAAAAAATATTTTAGGTCTACTGCCGTTTACTTTAGAACGACTCAGAACCAGTCTGACTGCCATGCCTTTTGGACTGGATGATCTACCGAAATACATAAGCTCTCACTGGGTCAGCGCTGCCGGTCTTTATAGAGTGCTGATCACGCCTGAAAAAGACCAAAATAATCCTGAAAATCTGAAAGAATTTGCTACCCAAGTGCAGACGATTAACAACACAATTTCCGGCCTGCCGATTATCAATCAGGCTGGTGGCGATGCCGTAGTCAAAGCATTTATTCAAGCCTTTAGCGGTGCTTTTATTGCCATTGTGGTGTTATTATTACTGATGTACAGAAGCGTCAGAAAGACCTTGCTGGTTGTCATGCCATTATTGCTTGCCGCTTTATTAACCGGTGCGACCAACGTATTACTGGATAATCCATTCAATTTTGCCAATATCATCGCCCTGCCGTTACTGCTGGGCATAGGTATCGACAGCAGCATCCTGATCATGCACAGGCACCACTCCATAGGCGAGGATGAAAATTTACTGCAAAGCAGCACTACCCGAGGCATTATTTTCAGCTCCGTAACGACTTTGTGCAGCTTTTCCAGTTTGGCTTTTACTGCTCATCAGGGCATGGCCAGCATGGGATTACTCTTGGCCATAGGCCTTACTTTCACAGTGATGTGTTCTTTAATAGTCCTGCCTGCTTTCAGCGGCAAAAGCATTTAATTTTTTGAGGTATCTAATGTCATTCAGCATCGCCGAACTTTTTTCTCAACACAGCACTGATAAATTTGATCTGCACGAACAACATTTAAACAATCAAATGGTCAGAGTGTTAAAGACCATAGGTTACGATCGCCACTACAAAAAAGCTATAGGACAATATCTCTACGACCAGGAAGGCACGGAATACCTGGACTTGCTTAGTGGTTTCGGGGTATTTGCGATCGGTCGTAATCACCGGACCGTTATCAGTGCCTTAACCGAAACCTTAACCCTGGAACTGCCCAATCTGGTACAAATGGATGTATCGGTTCTCAGCGGACTATTGGCCCAAGAAATCCTGAAAACTACGCCGGACAATCTGAACAAGATGTTCTTTTGCAATTCCGGCACCGAATCCGTCGAAGCGGCGATCAAATTTGCCCGCTATACCACCAAACGTGAAAAAATCGTCTATTGCGAACACGGCTATCACGGACTGACCCTGGGTTCACTGTCATTAAACGGCGAAAATATTTTCCGCGAGGGCTTTGGCCCATTGCTGCCGGGATGCAGCGCCGTTCCTTTTAACGATCTTGTTGCTCTTGAAAAAGCCTTAAGCAACAAAGATGTTGCCGCTTTTGTCGTCGAACCTATTCAGGGCAAAGGCGTTAATGTACCGGACGAACATTATTTGCCGGAAGTCGAACGCTTGTGCAAAAAATACGGTACCTTGTTCGTCGCCGATGAAGTTCAGACCGGCTTGGGACGCACCGGAAAATTCTGGGCTATCGATCACTGGAACGTTAAACCCGATATGATTTGCATGGCCAAAGCCCTGTCCGGCGGCTTTGTTCCAATCGGTGCGGTCGCCATGACCCAGAAAATCATGGATACTGTTTATAATCGTATGGATAGAGCTGTCGTGCATGGTTCCACGTTTTCCAAAAATAATATGGCGATGGCAGCTGGTCTTGCTACGCTGCATGTCATGGAAGAAGAAAAACTGGTGGAAAACAGCATGAAGGTCGGCACCGACATTATCGACAGCCTAAATGCGATGGCCGGTAAATATGAATTCTTGAAAGAAGCGCGCGGCAAAGGCATGATGATAGCCATTGAATTCCAATCGCCAAAAAGCCTAAAATTAAAAGCGGCTTGGGCGATGCTGGAAGCGGCCAATAAAGGCTTGTTCTGTCAAATGATCACCATTCCTTTATTTAAAGAGCACCACATATTAACGCAGGTCGCCGGACACGGCATGAACGTGGTCAAACTGTTGCCGCCCTTAACCTTAACGCAAAAAGACCGCGACACGATAGTCAATTCATTCGATAAAGCCATAGCCGATACCCATCAAATTCCCGGCTCCATCTGGGATTTAGGCAAGAATCTGGCGGGGCATGCCTTGAAGGGCAAAAAATAATTAAGCAGAAAAGTAATGAAGAAATCATGCCAATTCATTTTGTTATTGTTAACGCTGTGCCAGACACATTGGGTCTTCGCTCATGCGGTGATAACCGATTATTCGCTAAAAATTGCGCCCATCCATGCCAACAACCCGGCACCGGTCGAGTTGTCGTTTAATTCTCAGGTAGAACTGAGCTTGTCGCAGATTTTTCTGGTCAGCAAAGGCGATAAACATCAATTATTAACAGCCGTCAACGGCAACAAACAAGGCCAAGTTATTGTCCAGATTCCGCCGCTGGAAGCCGGCGATTATGCGTTCAGATTTAAGGTCTTCGCTGCTGATGGTCATTTGACAGAAGATGTCATTCATTTTTCCGTTTCCGAATAGGGCAAGCAATGGCAGTCATAGCTGATTTTCTCGATTCCATGATTGGCGGGTTTGACCTGATTTGCTATTCGTTAGTAATCGGCAGTCTGTTCTGGGGACTTTTTGTGTTACGTCCGTGGCATTCGCCGCGCCAGTTCCCGACTGGCTCGCGGCATACACACCATCCCTCGCAATATCAAGACGGGTACTCGGCGGTATTATTGCAAAAAACCATCGCCCTTCTTTATAAAGGCGCTTTCTGGCTGGCTGCTGCCCAACTTTTCAAAATAATCCTTAAAGTATGGTTAATAACCGCCGTCCTTGAGCGCTGGCCTTTTCCCGAATTCGCCGAAACCACGCAATTCATAGGCGGCATAGTACGCACGATACTGACTCTATTTTTAGCAACATACTGCTATCAATACCTCAGCAAAAATCCATTTTCCAAACAGCACTGGATAACTGCCGGCATTGTCGCTTTGCCAATGATTATTTCCGGTGCTTGGCTGGTACATGGCGCTGGACGCTTTGAAAATAAATCACTATTAATGTCGCTGACAGTCATCCATCAACTGGCAGCAGCAGCCTGGATCGGCGGGGTTTTTCAGCTGGTCAACCTTTGGCTTTTACGCAGCAGTAATCAGGTTGACACCGGATTATGGCCTTTATTGCTTAAGCGTTTCTCTACGTTCGGCATAGCCTCGGTTGCGATGATCCTGATCTCGGGTTTGCCTATTGCATGGCAATACATCGATATCTGGAATGGCCTGATCGGTACCGGCTACGGCAATTTATTGATGGTAAAAGTCACGTTAATGACGATCGCTTTGGGATTTGCCTGGTTAAACAAAAGCGCAGTATTCGAATACGTGGTTTCCGGTAATAATCACGCATTGAATAACCGTGTCCCTTACTATGTTGAAGCGGAAACTTTTGTTCTGGTCACCTTGTTATTTACCGCTGCCAGCTTGGCTTCTCAGCCCCCGGCTATCGATATTCCAAACCTGACCGCAAGCTGGCAGGAAGTCCTAAACACCTTCAGCCCACAAATCCCCCAAACAAGCTCCCCAACACATACCGATTTGATTGCAGGTGAAGCCGGACGTGTTGCCATTGTCGGCCAAGTGCCTTCCCTTGCGGCAACCGAATGGTCGAACTATAACCATAACATCTCCAGCATTTTCCTGACGGTGATGAGCTTCTTTGCGATGCTGTCTTATGTAAAGAAACCGGGATTTGCACACTTCAAATACTGGCCGTTGGGGTTCGTCGGACTGGGCATATTCCTGTTTTTCCGTAGCGATGCAGAAACTTGGCCTTTGGGGCCGATAAGCTTCTGGGAAAGTACTTTTAATAACGGTGAAGTGTTACAGCATAGAATTGCCACTTTACTGGTATTTGTACTCGGCGTCATCGAACTGAGCGCCAGGATAACCCGAAAACCGAACAGCAAGCTCCCCTTTGTTTTTCCGCTACTGGCAGCTTTTGGCGGTTTAATGCTGCTGACCCATTCACATGTAGGCTTTCAAGCCAAAAGTGCTTTTCTTATCCAGGTCGGCCACACCACAATGGGAATTTTTTCTCTGATTCTGGCATGCGGTCGCTGGCTGGAGTTGAAATTGGATAACCCAAGCAAAGATATCACCAGGGATGGTGTGTATGCCGTAAGCCTGTCGGGAACAGGCGCGGCGATCACCAGGGATGGTGTGTATGCCGCAAGCCTGCCGGGAGCAGGCTCGACGATTGCCGGTTTTGTTTCTGTTGCCGCCCTGTTTCAGATTGGCATCATCCTGATGTTTTATCGCGAACCCCTTTATTAATATGAATACAATACATAACTACCCACTGCTCAAAGACATCAACACCCCGGCCGATGTGCGCAAGCTGTCGAAAAGCCAGCTTAAACCTTTAGCAAAAGAACTACGCGATTTTTTAACCCATACCGTGAGCATTTCCGGCGGTCACTTTTCCGCAGGCTTAGGTACGGTTGAGTTAACGATAGCCTTGCATTACGTGTTCGACACGCCATCCGACCAGCTGGTTTGGGATGTCGGTCATCAGGCTTATCCGCACAAGATTCTGACCGGACGCAAAGACCGGATGACCACCATTCGCACTAAAGACGGGGTATCGGCGTTTCCCAATCGGGCGGAGAGCGAATACGATGCTTTCGGCGTCGGGCATTCCAGTACCTCGATCAGCGCGGCTTTAGGCATGGCGATTGCCTCGGAATTAAAAGGCGAAGACAAAAAAATGGTCGCAATTATCGGCGATGGCAGCATCACCGGCGGCATGGCGTTTGAAGCGATGAATCATGCGGGCGCGCTGGATGCCAATCTGTTGGTGATCCTGAACGATAACGATATGTCGATCTCGCCACCGGTCGGCGCGATGAATAATTACCTGACCAAGATCTTGTCCAGCCGGTTTTATTCTTCGATGCGCGAAAATAGCAAAAAGGCCTTAAGCAGCATGCCCAGCGTCTGGGAGCTGGCGCGACGCACTGAAGAACACATGAAAGGAATGATCGTGCCGGGAACCTTGTTTGAAGAACTTGGATTTAATTATATCGGTCCGATTGACGGGCATGACATAGACATGCTGGTATCCACGCTGGAAAATCTGAAAGATATTTCCGGGCCGCGTTTTTTGCATATCGTCACTCAAAAGGGCAAGGGTTATCCGCCTGCAGAGAAAGATCCGTTAGCCTATCATGGTGTACCGGCTTTTGATCCCAGTAAAGATTGCCTACCCAAATCAGCGCCCTCCCCGCATCCGACCTACACCGAAGTGTTCGGCGAATGGCTCTGTGATATGGCGGCACAAGACGAGCGTTTATTGGGCATTACTCCCGCGATGCGCGAGGGTTCCGGACTGGTCAAATTTTCGCAGTGTTATCCAAGACGTTATTTCGATGTCGCGATTGCTGAGCAACATGCGGTAACGCTGGCCGCAGGACAGGCTTGCCAGGGCGCAAAACCCGTCGTGGCGATTTATTCGACATTTTTGCAACGGGCTTACGACCAGATGATTCATGATGTCGCCATCCAGAATCTGGATGTGTTGTTTGCATTGGATCGCGCAGGTCTTGTCGGCCCCGACGGTCCAACCCATGCCGGTAGTTTCGATTACAGCTACATGCGTTGCATTCCCAATATGCTGGTCATGGCACCAGCCGATGAAAATGAATGTCGGCAAATGCTCTATACCGGTTTTATGCATGAAGGCCCCGCATCCGTGCGTTATCCACGCGGAAAAGGCCCCGGTATTGCCGTCAATAAAACCATGAGCGCATTGCCAATAGGTAAAGCCGAAGTTCGTCATCAAGGCAGCCGCATTGCCATTCTGGCTTGGGGCAGCATGGTAACGCCCTCTATGGAAGTGGGCAAACAACTGGACGCAACCATAGTCAACATGCGTTTTGTCAAACCTATCGATGCCGAACTGATACTTGAGTTAGCCAAGAGCCACGATGTGCTGATCACCGTCGAAGAAAACGTACTCTCCGGTGGCGCTGGCAGTGCCGTCAACGACTTCCTGCAGGCGCAACAAATCCTGATGCCGGTGCTGAATATCGGCCTGCCGGACAGCTTTGTCGAGCAAGGTACTAGAGAGGAATTGCTGTCGCTATGCGGCCTGGATATACAGGGCATTTTTGCTAAGGTTGAGAAGTTTTGTGCTTAGAAACATTATAGTGTAACGTTCTTAACAAAGGGCGCCCGGCCGGGTTTTGTTACGCCGCATTAAAACATCAAGGACGGGGTTGAAAACTCCGTCCGGCCCAATTCTCTATTTTTTCACAGCATGATCTAAGCCACGATATCGATATAAGCGTAGGGCAATCGGGACACGACTGCACGGATGCAGGAGGTAGAAACCGTCAATCAGCAAACAATCAAACATAAAAAAGCCCCTGCCCGGAAAAATCCGGGCAGGGGCTTGGTTTTATCGCTCCGTTTATGCTGTGGCGGATTTGCCTCACGGCGAATCAGTCCTACAGTTCAACATCGTAGGATTTAGTTACAGAGTAACTTTACGACAGAATGCTGTGTTATGCCACAACGCCTAAGGCTTCGCGTTATTTATCGAACTATTTAGGAAATCGTTCGATTCTAGTGATCGAACCTGATGCTGAAGAACCTACGTCAGCTGCTGCAGCCAGCACATATCCGTGATACGCTTTTTTGGTTGTTGGATTGTTATCTATTTGATCCAACATTATATTAAATGTTGAAGTTTGTGCGACGGGACCTTCCCAATTCATCGTACCTGTAACGGTACAATCCGGATTTACTTTATAATCTCCAGTACCGATCTTGTCTACAACCTGCCCAGCGGTAGATCCAAATCCAGTGAAATCAGCACGCCCTTTCCCATCAAAAAATACTTGGCCAACCACATGAGTACTCCGAGTAACAAGACCGACATCGGGAAGGGGAAATAAATTGACCCCACTCACTTCATAAGTGTATGGTCCTGTCAGAGAACCATTATCGCAATCTTTGTCTTTGGCAGAAGCTTCACCTTTATCATCGGCAAAAGCTCCAGTTGAAATCAATAGTGCTGCAAAAGATAAAATTATTTTATTCATTTAATTATCCTATATATTTTTTTGATAGTTTATTTTATTTACTTAGTTTTAGTTTTAGTTTTAACTTCCTATTACCTCCAAGTGTATTCAATAATAATTAATAGCGCGAATCTCTGTACATGACAAAAGTCAGATGGTTACTAACAAAAGTGCCGGAGTTACCGGATCCAGCAATGAAATCAATTTCCTATAATTATCCAGTGATAAACTTTAGACTATATTATTCGATTTAATCTTAATGGCCGCTTAACGAATTGAATTATGTGATGGATGTCGCATTTGTTCTGTTCTTATTGACCGAGTAATACGCAAAGATTTAATTTTCATTTTTTATTGTAGATCGGACGTAAGCGTTCACCCCCCTCTCGCAAACTGACGCTAATTCAAGCATACTGCTGACTAAATTTCTGACACAACCTTTCTATGAAACTGAGCGACCATAGCCTACGCCAATTAGATGTCACCTACCTTGATGGT